>CAZZAH010000264.1:0-6409 GCA_964652115.1 uncultured bacterium
CTCCCTCGATGGTCGAGAGCGGATGGTCCTTGCTCGAGCCGGGCAGCGGAATCGATTCCAGGAGCCCGCGCGTGTAGGGGTGACGACTGTGCGCGAAGATCTCCTCGACCGGACCTGACTCGACCGCGCGGCCGGCGTACATCACGACCACCTCGTCACAGGTCTCGGCCACCACGCCCATGTTGTGGGTGATGAGGAGGATCGCGGTGCCGAGGCGCTTCTGCAGGCTCTTCATCAAATGGACGATTTGCGCCTGCACGGTCACGTCGAGCGCGGTGGTCGGCTCATCGGCGATCAGGAGATCCGGCTCGGCCAGGAGCGCCATCGCGATCATCACGCGCTGCTTCATTCCACCCGAGAGCTCGTGAGGGTAGTTGTCGACGCGCCGCTCGGGATCAGCGATGCCGACCATGTTGAGCATCTCGATGATCCGCTTGTGCGCCGCGTCGCCGGTCAGGCCTTGCCGCCGCACGACCACCTCGGCCATCTGCTTCTTCACCGTGAAGACCGGATTGAGCGAGGTCATCGGGTCCTGGAAGATCATCGCGATCTCTTTGCCGCGGATCTCCGGCATCTGCTTCGAGGGAAGGTCGAGCAGGTTCTTCCCCTTCCAGAGGATCTCGCCGCCGATGATGCGGCCGGGCGGGCTCGGCACCAGGCGAAGGACCGAGGCGGCGGTGACGCTCTTGCCGCATCCCGACTCGCCCACCATCCCGAGCGTGCGGCCCTTCTCGATCGAGAAGGAGACGCCGTCGACCGCATGGACGCGGCCGGAATCGGTATCGAAGACCGTCCGCAGTCCCTTGACCTCAAGCAGTGGCACGTTGGTCCCTCACGCTCTCGTTCAATTGCCCAGCACGCTGGTGGCGGGGCTACTGGTGTCGAGGCGCGCTTTGACGCCGTAAGGATCGACGTCCACCTCGGTGTCCTCACCCAGCGAGGTCCCGTTCTTCATCGCCTCGGTCAAGCGGGCCTGGCGCTCTTCGTCGATCCAGAAGGTTTGCCAGTCGAGGTTCTGCTCGGTCCGCTTCGGCATGTAGAAGCTCGGCCAGCGCAGATAGTCCCAGTAGACGAAGCGGATGAAGGGACTGCGCCAGAAAGGAATGTAAAAGGCATCGTCCTGGATGATCGAGTCGAGCTCCGCCATTGCGCGCACGCGATGGTCGCGGTCCATGTCCTTCTCGTAGATCTCGATCAGGGAGTCGGTCCGGGCGGTGCCGTAGTACCAGATGTTGTTATTGTTCCGGCTCTTGAGGAAGACGCTGTGGAAGTACTGCCGCGGCGAGGGGTAGAAGTTCGAGGTCCTCGACATCATCGTGACCTCGTACTGACGCTCGAGCCCGCGCTCGAAATAGGTCCCTGGCTCGAGGAGCTGCAGCACCATGTCGACGCCGAGCCGGCGAAACTTCTGCTTCACCACCGTGAAGTGCTTTTCCAGCGACTTCGCTCCATAGGTAAAGGTGAAGGCGGCCCGGTGCCCCTTATCGTCGACGAAGATGCCGTCGCGCCCGCGCTTGGTGAAGCCGGCGGCCTTCAGGTGCTCGCGCGCCTTCCGCGGATCGAATCCGTACGGCTTCAGGCGGAGATTCGCGTACTCCGATCCCTCGAAGACGGAGACCATCCGGTAGTAGGCGCCGAACATCAGCTTGTTGTTCAACTCATCGAAGTCGAACATGTACTGCAGCGCCTTCCGGAAGTCCTTGTTCTGAAAGAGCGGCTTCTCCAGGTTCATCGAGAAGCCATACACCCCTTGCGGAAAGTCGACGAAGAGGCGCTTGCGGTGCACCCAGCCCTTCTTCAGCGCCTCGAACTCCATGTCGGTCGCCCAGCGCTTGGCGCTCGTCACGGTGTAGAAGCTGATGTCGCCCTTCTGGAAGAAGTCGAAGGCGCGATTGATGTCGCTGATCACCTTGAGGTAGATGCGATCCGCGTTGTACATCCCCTGGAAGTAGCGCTTGTCCTTCCCCCACCAATCCTTGATGCGGGTGAAGACGACGTACTGACCCGCGACCGTCTCGGTGATGGTGTAGGGGCCCTGCACGACCGGCGCCTTCAGGTTCGAATCCTCGACCCAGTTCGGGCCGAGCTGAATGGCATGCCGCGGCATGGCAAAGATGCCGAAGTCATCCAGCGGGCGCCAGCTCTCGAACATCCCGACGATCTTGAGCGTGTAGTCGTCGATCCGCTCGATCGACTCGAAGTGCGTCGTGTAATACTCGTTGTAGTAGGGATCGACGATGTACTCGCTTCGTAGCATTTCGAGGGTGAAGACGTAATCGTCGGCCGTGACCGGCTCCCCATCGCTCCAACGCGCGTCGCGGTCGAGCTTGTAGTAGACCGTCTTGTGGTCGGGCTGAACCGACCAGGCGGTCGCCATGCAGGGGATGTAGCGGTCGGTGGTCGGATGGCGGAGGACCAGGACCATGTTCATCGAGTAGGCCCGGTTCCAACCGGCGAAACCGTCGTTCGAGTTCGGGCCGACGAGGCGGAGAGTCAGAGGATAGCCCGACAGGTAGTCGTAGTAGGTCCCCCCCTTCTTCGCCGAGGGGTCGCCGATCGGAGGATCGGTGTCGTTGGTCGTCCACTCGATTTTCGCCAGCTCGGCCGCGGTGGTCGGCTTCGGTGCCGGTGTCGGCGCCGGTGTCGTTGTCGACGTCGGTGCGGTCGTCGCCTCGTCGGCCGCGTGCAGGGACATCGGCCAGAGCAGCGCGAACAGGATCGCGACAACCCGCGGATCGAACCGACTCACGCTTCCTCGGGCTTGGGCAGAGGACTGGGTTCGCTTCATCATTCCTACTCGTACCGCGCGTACTGCTTGGGGTCGAACGCCTCGCGGACCGATTCGCCGATCAGCGTGACGAGGAACAAGGTGAGCGAGAGAGCGGCGAACGGAGCGATCGCGAGCCAGATCTTGTCGCGGTTCTCGCTCTGAAGCGCCTGGTCGATCAGCTCGCCCCAGCTCGGGGTCGGCGCCGGCAAGCCGAAGCCCAGGTAGTCGAGGCCGGTCAGGGTCGCGATCGCGCCCACGATGGCGAAGGGGGTGAAGGTCACCAGCGGCGTGATGCAGTTGGGCAAGAGGTGCCGGAAGATCAGCCGCGTGCGCGATGCGCCGAAGGAGCGCGCGGCCAGGGCGTACTCCTTCGTCTTCTCGCGATAGACCTCGGTGCGCATGTAGTAGGTGATGCTGATCCACTGGAACGCGGCCAGGATCAGCACCAGCATCCAGAAGTTCGGCAGCACGAAGGTCGAGATCACGATCACGACGTAGAGGATCGGGAGCGACGACCAGATCTCGATCACGCGCTGGCTAAGGAGATCGAACTTGCCGGCAAGGAAGCCCTGCAGCGAACCGATGATGGTGCCCATCGTCTGCCCCACCAGCACGAGCGAGAGCGCGAAGAAGATCGAGATGCGGAAACCGTAGAGGAGCCGCGCGAAAACGTCGCGTCCCTGCGAGTCGGTGCCGATCCAGTGCCGTCCGTCGGGCGGATTGGGCGGCGGGTCGGCGTAGTTGAAGTCGGGCTCGTAGGGATCGAAGGGGACGATCGGCATCCAGACGAAGCCGCCTCCCTCCTGCTTCAAGGTCGTTTTGAGCGCGACGTAATCCGCCTCGAGATCGTCGAAGCCGAACTCATCTTTCTGCCCGAACTCGGCCATGGTGTGGAAGGAGAAGGTCGGGAAGTAGGCCTTGCCGTGATGAAGCACGAAGATCGCGCGACGATTGGCGATGAAGTCGGAGAAGAGCGAGATCACGGTCAGGCTCAGCAGCAAGAGGAGCGCGAAGTACCCTCGCTTGATGCGGCGGAAGCGCTCGAAGCGCTTGGCGGTGACCGGATCGAGTTGGAACTTCCACATCGGCTACTCGAAGCGGACGCGCGGATCGACCGCCGCCACCGTGAGGTCGGAGAGGAGATTGCCGAAGAGCTGAAGCAGCGCGCCGATCACGGTGAATCCCATGACCACCGGATAGTCGCGCGAGGTGATCGATTCGAAGAAGAGCATCCCCATCCCCGGTATGTTGAACACACGCTCGATCAGGAGCGAACCCGCGAGCAGGACCGCGATGTTGTTGCCGAAGCTGGTGGCGAGCGGAATGAGCGAGTTCCGCACCGCGTGACCGTAGACCGCGCGCGGCCAGGTGAGCCCCTTCGCCAGCGCCGTCTTGACGTAGTCGGCGCTCATGTTCTCCATCAGGCTGTTCTTCATCAGGATCGTCATGACGGCGAAGATCTGGATCGACCAGCAGATCAAGGGGAGCACGGTGTGGTGCGCGATGTCCTTGATCTTCCCGATCGATGAAAGCTCGGCGAAGTTGGCGCTCTGGAACCCGGCCAGAGGAAACCAGTCGCGCTGCACGGCGAAGAAGGCGAGCAGCACCGCCCCGAGCGCGTAGCCTGGAATGGCGAAGAGCAGAAAGACGACGAAGGACGACACATTGTCGAAGATCGATTTGTGCCGGAGCGCCTTCGCGATGCCGAGCGGCACGCAGACCAGATAGGTCAAGAGCGTGGTGATCAGCCCGAAGTAGAGCGACACCGGAAACCGGGACTTGATGATGTCGATCACCGGCTGGGTGTAACGGAACGACGTCCCGAGGTTCAGCGTCACCAGGTTCTTCACGTAGATCAGGTAGCGAACGACGATCGGCTTGTCGAATCCGTAGTACTTCCTCAGGTTCTCGAGCTGATCCTCCGGGATCGCGATCGAGCTGAGCATGCGCCCGCCGCCGGTCGCGCCGGTCTCCCCGCCTGCCACCCCCGCCATCCGCATCTTGAGCTGATCGATCGGCCCACCGGGCACGAACTGGCAGAGAAGGAAGACCGCGAAGGTGATGCCGAAGAAGGTCGGCAGCATCAGGAGGAAACGACGGAGGACGTAGGTGCGGAGTGCGCTTCCGCGAGACTTCGCCATTTAGTGATGCTCTCCGTAGTTGAGCTCTCCGGCGGGAATCGCCACGGCCAGGCGATTGGACGGAGGCGGCAGCGGACAAGTTGCATACGGCGTGAAAGCGCAGGGCGGATTGTAGGCCTGGTTGAAATCGAGGATGACGACCCCGTCCTTCGCCGGCTCGGCGTCGAGGAAACGTCCCCCGCCGTAGGTCGTCACCGCGCTCGTGCTGTCGCTGAAGATGAACGAGAACCCGGTTGCGTCACCAGTCGGCTCGAGCGAGACGGTTCTGCCGCCAATCTCGAACTCCACCAGCCCGGGGCAATCCTCCTCGTCGACCTGCCCAAGCATGTTGGTGATGGCGAGCTTCTTCGGCGGGTCATACGGCTTGAAGCGCGCCGTCACGCGCAGGCTCGGATCGATCGGATACCAGCTGCAGCCGGTGAAGTCCTTTCGAAGGGCGCTGTCGAGGTCCTTCAAGCGAATGCCGAAGCGGTCCTGGCGCTTGATCACCTGCATGCTTAGCCGCCCGAGACGGAGCACGTCGGGCGCGCCGCTCGTGTCGTCCTTGAGCACCAGGTTGGTGACCGACTTGTCCTTCAGCGTCACCGTCTCGTCGGGGAAGACCTTGATCCGGACCTCGCCCTCGGCCAGCTCGAAGAAGCCGCCCTGCGGTTGGGCCGGACCCTCCGGGAGCACGACGTCGTTGCCGTGATCGGTGCCGAAGCGGTTGTTCCCCGGCTTGAGCCAGAAGAGGCCCGCGACCGTGAGCCATCCGCCGTCCGCCTTGAGCCGAGCCTCACGCTCCGCGCGCCATTGCGTCACTTCGCGAACGTAGGCGGTGTCGGGCGCGGCGTCCGCGGCATGCGCGGCCCCAACCGAGGCAGACGCGGCCACAAAGGCCACCGCCCCGAGCAGGAGCCGCGGACCGCTCCCAGTTCGATCTCGAAAGCGAGCGATCACAGGATGGTGAATCGCTCGATGAAAGGCGCGTCCTTCGGGATGCTGACCAGTCCGTAGTGCCCCGGGAGGAACCAGCGCAGATAGGTCATGATCGCGCGGTAGTGCTCCTCGTCGCGGCAATCTTCCTTGAAGATGTTGAAGGCGAGCGAGTCGGACGGCACCGCCGCCTCGTCGGTGATGAGCATCACCTTCGGCTCCTCGATCTTCACGCGCTCTTCCATGTATCGGCGGATCGCGCTCCGGGCGAACGGCGGCAGGAAGTCCTCGCTCGGCGAGCCGATCATGATCTGCCGTTCCTGCCCCGGATCAGGCTGCTTCGACTCGGGGACCGGCGGCTCGAAGGTGTTGAGCGACCACTTAGTCCACAGGTTGCCGAAGCTGAAGACCCAGTCGGCCGCGCCCTGCCGGGGATTGAGCACGATTCCAAAGCCGTGATCGAGGCAGTGCTCCAGCACCACCGAGACCGACACCGCCTGGAACTGAACGTTCGGCTGAGGGAAGCCGAGCACGAAGTACTCGAAGCAGTCCGGCCCCTGCACCACCTGAGGATCGTTAATCG
>CAZZAH010000265.1:0-6396 GCA_964652115.1 uncultured bacterium
TCTCCCGGGCGACGTCGCGCTCACGGTGCAGAACGCCACCGATCCTGAAGGCCAGACCCTGACCTATGGCTTCCGCGTCTACTCGGACCCCGAGATGACCCAGGTGGTGCGCAGCGTCGACGGAGTCGCCTCGGGCACGGGATCGACCGCTTGGGCCGTGTCACCACCGCTCGCCACGGGGACCTACTACTGGCGCGCATACGCCGCCGACCCAACACTCCGCGGGCTCTTCATGGTCCGCGCGGGCTTCTCGGTTACCGGCACCACGGCGGTGGACGGTGCCGTGGCGGGCTCGGTCCAGCTTTGGGCCGGACCGAATCCAAGCGCGACGCAGGTGACCATCCGCTACTTCGCCGAAAACGCGCCGACCGCGCGGCTCGATGTGATCGACGCCGGCGGACGACGGGTTCGAAGCCTCGAGGCCGCGCGTTGGAGCTCCGGTCCGCAGGAGGTGGTGTGGGACGGGAAGGACGATGTCGGTCGCGCGCTGCCGGCGGGGGTGTATGAAGTGCGCCTGGCGATGCCGGGCGAGACGCGTTCGGTCCGCGTGATCCGCCTTCACTAGCGGCAGGCGGTACGCATGGGCACGCACTACCGAGGAACGCCCGAGGAGATTCGGGCGCTCGATGCCTACATCAAGCTGATGCGTGCCTCCGAGTCGATCGCCGCGCGCCTGGAGAGAAAGCTCAAGGCGCGCGGCCTTACCATCAGCCAGTTCGGAGTGCTCGAAGCTCTGCATCACCTGGGGCCGATGTGCCAGCGCGAGCTCGGCACCAAGCTCCTGAAGAGCGACGGCAACGTGACCACGGTGGTCGAGAACCTCGAGCGACGCGAGCTGATCTGTCGGCGCCGAAGCGAGGAGGACCGACGGTTCATCACCGTCGCCCTCACCGCGCGCGGGGCGAAGCTGATCGGCGACCTCTTTCCCGATCACGTGACCTGGATCGTCGATCAGTTCAAGCGGCTCGAAGGGTCGGAGCAAGAGGAGCTGGGACGTCTGTGCAAGCTGCTCGGGATTTCAGCGGATGCGCGGAGACCGCGGTCGTCGCGCGCACCGAAGGTCGGACGTACTTGACGCTCCGTTAGTCTTCGTCGCCGCCGACGGTCTCGCCGCTCTCGACGACCTTGCGCCCGCTTTGGGCCAGCACTTGAAGCGGGAATACGATCACGTTCTTCCCGACCTTCGCGCGCTCTGCCACGGTGGCGCCCTTGCCGATCAGGGTGATCCCGGAGTCGAGGTGAGTGGGGAAGCGGTGGTTCGGGGTGTTCGCGCCGATCACCCCGACGCTCGCTTCGCGCTCGACATGCACTTCCTTGTCGAGGATCGAGTTTTCCACCTGCGCGCCCGCGCCGATCCGGACATCGTGCATGAGGATCGAGCGATGCACTCGCGCTCCCGGCTCGATGATCACGCCGGGGGAGAGAATCGATTCGGTCACCTCGCCCGCGATCCGCGAGCCTCGGCCCATGAAGCTTCGTTCTAGCCGCCCCCCCTTCTCGACGAAGGCGGGCGGGCGATCGCCCACTCGCATCTCGTCGAGGTTGGTGCGGACCGACCAGCCGCGAAGATCGATCGGCGCGTTCGGCGAGATCAGGTCCATGTGTGAGTCGAAGTAGGCCTTGATCGTTCCGACGTCTTCCCAATAGCCGTCCCACTGATAGGCGTAGAGACGATCGCCGTGGTCGAGCATCGCGGGGAAGATGTGGTGGCCGAAGTCGACCCCGGTCCCGGTGCCGGTGATCTCCTCCAGTCGGCGAACGAGGCGCGCGGCCGAGAAAACGTAGATGCCCATCGAGATCAGGTTCGAGGTCGGCTTCTTCGGCTTCTCCTCGAAACCGGTGATGAAGGAATCCGAGTCGACATGAATGGTGCCGAAGCTCGAGGCCTCCTCGATCGGGACGCGTCGCACCGCGATGGTGGCATCGGCACCGACCCGCAGGTGCCGGTCGATCATCCGCGAGTAGTCCATCGAGTAGATGTGGTCGCCGGAGAGAAGGACGATCAGCTCCGGCTCATGCCGATGGATGTAGGCGAGATTGCGGTGAATCGCGTCGGCTGTGCCCAGATACCAATCGCTGCCGCGGGTGCCCTGATGCGGCGGGAGGATCTTGACCTCGCGCGAACGTCCGACGAGGCCCCAGCTTCGGCCGTCGCCGATGTGCTCCGTCAGCGAGTAGGGCAGGTACTGGGTCAGGATGCCGACCCGTTCGAGCCCCGAGTTCATGACGTTGCTCAGCGTGAAATCGATCAATCGATAGATGCCGCCGAAGGGAACGGCCGGCTTCGCGCGTTTCCGCACCATCACGTTGAGGCGGCTGCCGACCCCGCCGGCCAAGATCATCGCGAGCGTGCGGCGTAGGTCACGCGAGAGCCGCTCCCGTTCGCGGAGTGCCTGGGTTCCGATCGCTTCGGCCGCGCTCACGAGCTTGGCTCCTTCCGGTCGGTCGAGATCACCTCATCCGGCTGGATGGTGACGCCGGCCGCGACCTCGATCCCCTTCTCGATCCTCGACTCCTTGCCGATGAGGGTGATGGGTGGTCCGCCCGACGTACTGCCGCCGGCTCTCACGCCCACGCGGGCATCCCGGCCGATCTCGCAGCCCTTGTCGACGATCGCGTGCTCGACCCGCGCTCCCGCGCGAACGACGCAGCGATGAAAGAGAATCGAGCCCGACACGACGGCGCCGCGCTCGACCATCACGTTCGGAGAAAGCACGCTGTCCCGCACCGTCCCCTCGACCAGGCAACCCGAGCTCAGGAACGACTTCTCGATCGTGGCGCCGCTTCCCACCTGCGCCGGCACCTGACCCGCGATCATCGCATCCTGCAGATTCGAACGGATGCCCCACTGGTCGATGTCGATGCGTGAGGAGAGGAGATCCTGGTGCGCTTGATAGTAGCTCTCGATCGTGCGCGTGTAGGCCCAGTACCCGTCGTAGAGCCAGCCGTAGACGCGGTAGCGCTCGAGCATCGCCGGCAGGACATCGCGGCCGAATTCGACCATCTGTCGCCCGCTGATCTCGCGCAGCACCTGCGTGAGCGGCCCCACGTTCACCAGGTAGATGGTGAGGCTCGCCAGGTTCGACTTCGGCGTGGTCGGCTTCTCCTCGTACTCGAGCATGCGGCCGTCCTCGCCGAGCACAGCCCAACCGAAACGCTCATTCGGGTCCATCTCCTTCACCGCGACGGTCATGTCGGCGCCGCGCTCGAGGTGGAATTGGATCAGCGAGCGATAGTCCATCGAGTAGATGTGGTCGCCCGAGAGGATGAGGAGGAGGTCGGCCTGATGATCGCGGACGTAGTTCAGATTCTGGAAGACCGCGTCGGCGTTGCCGCGATACCAATCCGATGCTTCCGCGCCGCGGAACGGAGGGAGGATCTTCGCGCCTCGCCCCAGGCCGACGAAGTCCCAACTCTCACCCACGCCGACGTGATCGATGAGCGATGCCGGCCGGTACTGCGAGAGGATGCCGACGTTGTGGATTCCCGCGCGCATCAAGTTGGAGAGAGGGAAGTCGATGATGCGGAAGTAGCCCGCGAAGGGAAGAGCCGACTTCGGACGCCTCAACGTCAGTACGGATAGCTCACCCACTCGCCCACCGGCGAGGATCATCGAGATCATGCGAAGAGGCTTCAATGCGGGAGCTTCCATGCCGCCGCATCATAGGCGCCGTTCGCGGCGCAGAACAAGCCGCACTGTCGCGCGGCGTAAATGCAGGCCAGGAGGGACTCGAACCCCCAACCTACGGTTTTGGAGACCGTTGCTCTACCAATTGAGCTACTGGCCTAGGCGACTCGCCAAGCGAGACCAGGGGAATGTACGAGAAAGCGGTCCGGGCTTTCAAGCGAAGCAATGTCTCCGCCTCGCTGGTTCGCGGCGGAGGCGAAAAGGGTACACTGCGCCCCATGTCTTTGGCCTCAGGGAAGGAGGAAGGAACGATGCAGAGCTCGAGGTGCGTGCGTGAATCCCGCGGCCGGCGCGGTGCGATCTCCGTCGCCGGCATGGTGGTCGGCCTCATTGCGGCATCGTCGGTGCCGGCGCGGTCCGACGACGCGAGCAAGTCCCTCTGGCGCTCGGGCGCGCAAGTCGACAGCCTGATCCGACCCGGCGAGACCCACTTCAAGCATCTCTACATGCTGACCAACGGCGGCGAGAACGCCGAGGCCTACTTCTCTTGGGACGGCAAGGACCTGATCCTCCAGGTGACCCCGCGCGACGGTGGTTGTGATCAGATCTTCACGATGCCGGCGACGGGGGGTGACCTCAAGCTCGTTTCGACCGGCCGCGGGGTGACGACCTGCGCGTACTTTTTCCCGGGCGACCGCGAGATCCTCTATGCCTCGACCCATCTCGCGGGCGACGAGTGCCCGCCGAAGCCGGATCGATCGAAGGGCTACGTGTGGGCGCTCTACCCGAGCTTCGATGTCTGGAAGGCGAACCGTGACGGCTCCGAGCTCACGCGCTTGACCGACACTCCCGGCTACGACGCGGAAGCGACGGTCGGACCCGAAGGGGACATCATCTTCACCTCGGTGCGCGACGGCGACATCGACGTCTATCGGATGAAGTCGGATGGTTCGGACGTGAAGCGACTGACGAACCTCCCGGGCTACGACGGCGGCGCGTTCTTCTCGCGCGATGGAAAGATGATGTGCTGGCGCGCGTCGCGTCCGAGCAACGAGGAAGAGCTGACCGACTTTCGAACCCTGCTCGCCGATGGCCTGGTGCGCCCCTCCAAGCTCGAGATCATGGTCGCCAACTCCGACGGATCGAATCCGAAGCAACTGACCGACACCGGCGCGGCGAACTTCTGCCCCTTCTTCCATCCCTCGGGCCAGAAGGTGATCTTCGCCTCGAACATGGACGACCCCAAGAAGCGCAACTTCGACCTCTTCTTGGTCGACACCGAAACGAAGGCGCTCGAGCGGATCACGACGGAAGAGACCTTCGACGGATTCTGCATGTTCTCGCCCGACGGGAAGCGATTGGTCTTCGCCTCGAATCGTGGATCGGAGCGCATGGGCGAAACCAACATCTTCATGGCCGACTGGGCGGAGTAGAGGGTGCCGGGCCGCGGCCCCGCTCGGCCGGTCGCGCGCGCCGTGCCGCGGAGCGCTTCGAGTAAGGGTTGGTTCGAATCGAGCGCGTGGCTCGTGGTCGGTCTGTTGGCCTTCCTCGCCGCCGCGCTCACCTTCGACTCCAAGCTCTACATCAACGGCGACAACGTCGACTACATGCTCCTCGCGCGGGACATGCGCGGCGGGAGTCTCTGGCCCTCGAACAAATACCCGCCGCTCTTTCCGGCGCTGCTCGCTCCCGTCCAGGCGCTCTTTGGCCTCGCCTTGGTGCCGCAGAAGATCTTGATCCTCGCCTTCTACGGGGGCGTGGTCTTCTTCCTCGCTCACCTCGTGCGTCGGCGGTGGAACGGCACTACCGGCGTCATCGTCTTCTGGATCGCGGCGACGTTGATCCCGTTGATCGAGTACTCCCACTACACGATGAGCGAGGTGCCCTATCTCTTCTTCCTCTTGGGCGCGCTCGATCAGCTCGATCTTCTGCTGACGAGGAAGGAGCCGGAGAGCGGCGACGCAAGAGCGAGCATCCGAGAGGCCCTGCGTTCGAAGCCCCTGTGGTGGCTGGCGCTTTGGCTGGCGGCCTCCTTCTACACTCGGACGGTCGGCATCGCTGCGATGGGCGCGATCCTTCTCCTCCTGCTGCTGGCGCGGCGACGCGCGGAAGCGACGGCGCTGTTCGCGATCTCCGTGCTCCTGCTGCTCCCGTGGGCGCTTCACGCGGCGGCGACGCCGGGGGGCAATCCCTATTTCGAGCAGATTCGCCGCGTGAATCCGTACTACCCGCAATATGGGTACCTCACGCCTGAGTCGTTCCTCCGCCGCGTGCGCGAGAACGCGAAGGTCTACTTCCTGGAGGAGATTCCGATCACGCTCGCGCCGCTCTTCTATCGCTCGACCTATTCGCCGCATGGGATTCGCGACGCGTGGTTCCCGCTCCCCGCCGCGATCGCGATGCTGGTGCCGCTCGCGATCGGCGCCACGCGCGGGGTTCTTCGGCGCGACTCGATCGCTTGGATCGCGAGCGTTCTGCTCCTGGGAAGCTGTCTGTGGCCGCCGATCTGGGCCGGCACGCGCTTCCTCGTGCCGATGGTGCCGCTCCTCTATCTGCTTTGGTTCGCCGGCGTCGAGGAGGTCATGAGGCGAGTCCTGCGCGCCGGCGAGCGGGGGCGAGCGCGCGCGGCGCTGCTCGGCATCGTCCTCGCCGCCGGGGTTCTCTTCAGCGTGAAGAACCTCGCGTTCTACTGGGACGAACGACGGAGCTACCCGCCCGAGTGGAAGAACTACTTCGAGGCGCTGCAGTGGATCCGCGGCAACGTCGAG
>CAZZAH010000266.1:0-6352 GCA_964652115.1 uncultured bacterium
ACTCGAATCGCCTTATTCGGCTCTTACGCGAGGGGCGATCAGACTGAGGGTAGCGACGTGGATGTGCTGGTGGAGATCGACCCCAGCATCGGCCTTCGCTTCGTAGACCTCGCCGAACGAATTGAAGCTCTACTCGGTGTTCACGCCGACGTGGTTTCGCGTCGTGCCATTGCCCCGCGGCACTGGGCGATCATCGAGTCCGAGCTGATCGATGTCGCGTAGGCGTGACTGAAGTCCTGAAGGCCGCGCAGTCGAGTCGATCCAGAGCCCGCCCCTACCAGCTCCGCACGCGCCCCGTGTCGATGTGGACGAAGTCCGACTTCTTGTAATACCCGACGCCACCCCGCTCCATCGCAAGCGCGGCGTCGCGCAAGCGTGAGAGATCGACCCCATCGAGCCGCACGTCGATCGCCTTGCCGTCGAGGTGGAGGCTGTGCTTCGCCACGCCGCGGCTGTTTCGACGCAGGCCTTCGTTGGTCTCGGCCGAGCGGTAGCCGGAGATGACCTGGTACTCGCCCTTCGACTCGGTCACGCGGCGGAGATCGTAGAGCGTGTCGAGGAGGTCGGGGTCGATCGGATGCACTTGGTCGTTCCGGAAGTCGCGGAGGAAGTGGTTCACCGCTTGGAGCGCGTCGGGGACGTACTTGCCGCCGTCGTAGAAGGCGACGCTGAGTCGTTCACCGGTGTGCGTGTGCAGGAAAGAGAGCTCTCTTGATTCGCCGATGCGGGAGACGCTGAAGTCGCCGGCGCCAAAATCGCCGGCCAGCGCGCGGGATTCGAGTAGGAGCGAGGTTCCGATACTGGCCGCGAGCGAGAGCAAAAAGCGGCGTCTCTGCATTCGACGTCCTCCCTGATCAGATCAACGCTGATTGGGCCTTGCAGGAGTTGTGCGCGAGGAGCCCCGGTCCTTCCTTGATCGGCTGCGGCCACCGCGGAGGATAGCGAAAAACCCGCGTAGAACCAGGAGAAACCGGCCTCGCGCGGAGAAAGTTGGGCCGACTCGCCCAGTGCGTCAGGCGCCGGTGACGGTCAGGCCTTCGAAGCGGAGAGCCCTCGGTCCGATGTAGCTGCCACGCGACACGGTCTCCTTCGCGAAGCGCGCGTTGGAGAGCGCGGCGAAGAGGTTGCCGCTGACCGAGCCCCCCTTGATCGGGCGTCGTCCCTTCTTGTCGACGAGGTAGCCGATGCGGATCTCGGAGGAGAAGTCGCCGCGCGATGCGTCGGGGGTGAGCCAGGAGAACGCCTTGATGTAGAGCACCGGCCCATCGCTCAGAAGCTCATCGAGCGATTCGATGCCGGGCGCGAGCTCGAGGTTCGCGAAGTCGCCGGTAGCGTCGAGTTTCGTGTAGGCGGCGTACTGCCGCGAGACCCACGGCGCGCGGAAGATGCCGTCACTCACGATCTCGAGCCTGCGTCCCGGTAGGCCGTCGCCATCGAAGGCGTAGCTCGAGAGGCCGTAGGGCGCGACCGCGTTCGACATCAGCGTGAGTGGTTGGCCGCCGTCGCCGACGCCGGGCAACGGCTGCCCGACCTGAAAGCGCGTCGACTTCTGGAAGAGCGCCTGCCCGGAGCTGGCGCGCACGATCGGCGAGAAGAGCGCGACGAGCTCACCCGAATCGATCACGACCGGCATCGTGCTCGTGGGCGGCAATGACGCGGCGACCAGATCGCGCGCTTCCACCGCGGCCTGATTCACGATGCCTTCGACATCGAGGTCGGTCGCGCGGCGCCGCTCTTCCCACGAGATGCGCTCCGCCTCGCGAGTGCCGTCGCCGGCCAGGACAATGGTGAGCAGCGAGAGCTTCGAGCTCTGCGCTTGGCCGCGGAATCCGGCCGAGTTCTCGAGCGTCGTTTCGACCGACTCGGAAAAGAGCTCACCCGAGGAAGGGCGCGCATCCTTGAGCGCGCTCACCGCGGCGACCCAACGTGTGGAAAGGCCGCGCGCGGTCGTGAGCGCGCTCTCCGGCGTGAGGTTCGTGTCGCTGAGCGGCACGTCGGGCAACGGCGACGGCCCGGCGAGGTCGTATGGTTGGTCGCCTCCGAGCCCCGCCATGTAGATCGCTTCGTCAATCCGCGCCTCGAGCTCCGTCTCCTCGCCCGGCTGCAGGCGGAACGATGCGCGGCCTTGCACGTCGTCGTGAAGCACGTGGAGTGCGATGTTGTAGGAGTCGTCGTTCACGCGGCGTTCCGCCTCATGACCTTGCGCCAGGAGATAGATCTGGACGCCAGCGGTCCGCACGCGACGAAGCTCCCAGGCGTGGAGGCGCTTCTCTTTCTGCAGCGCGGCGCGGATGCGTTCGATGCCGTCGCTCATCAGCCCTCCTTCGTCACGAAATGCGGGCGCGCGTGCGCACGCTCGGGCCGCCCGAGCCGACCGGGACGAATTCCTTGAAGCCCTTGCCGCAGCTTCCCGGCTCGATCCAGAAGTCGTTGCCGACCTGGGTCACGTTGCCGAGGATCTCCGGCACGTAGCCCGAGACGGTGATCGGGGTGAAGATCTTCCCGGTCAACTTGCCGCCCTTGACCTCGCGCGCGACGCGCGTGGTGAACTGGATGCCCCAACCTTGCGGATCCTCGACGCCGTTGCGGAAGCCGTCGAGGTAAAGCCCTTCGCTCAATCCGGCGAGCATCTCCGCCGGATCGGTTTCGCCGCGCTCGATGAAGGTGTTCGACATGCGCGCGTAGACCTTTCGATCCCACGACTCAGTGCGGCCGTTGGGCGTGCGCGCGTGCGCGAGGAAGGTCGCCGACATCAGGTCGGTGATCGGGCTGACGAAGATGCCGCGCTCGATCACGCGGGTCGGCGACGAGAGCATCCCCTCGTCGTCGAAGGGATAGCTGCCGCGCTCACCCGGGAGGGTCGGATCATCGGAGAGCGACACGATGCTCGCGGCCACCGGCTTTCCGATGAAGTGGCGGGCCTTCGCGCGGTCCTTCACGAACTGGTCCATCTCCACGCCATGGCCGAAGCTCTCGTGCGCGAGCAGGCCCGTGACCGGCGGCGCGAGGATGACGTCGTACTCCCCCGCCGGCACCGGCTCCGCTCGGAAGAGCTCGATCAGCTCCGAGCGAAGCCGTTCGATCTCCTCCTCGTCGAACTTCGCGTGCTCGTAGCCGCCTTGCCGCACGTGGCGGATGTTGGCGAAGCCCGGCTTGCCCTGAGCGAAGCCGAAGAGGAAGGCGCCGTGCGAGATCTGCACGCGATCCGAGCGCAGTCGACGCGTGCGATCGACGAAGATGCGGCGCGCGCGCGTCTCGTCGGTCGAGAGGCGCACGGTGCGGACGCGCGGGTCGTCCCAGTTGACCTCCGCGAACTGCTCGTTGAGCGCGGCCGCGCGTTGCTCGAGGGTCAGGCTCTGTGGATCGATCTCGAGCGGTGTCGCCCACGATTGCTCGAGCGCGGGCAGGCGTTCGATGCGGAAGCGCTCCTTGATCGGCGCCACGTCGCGCTTGAGCTGGAGCACGGAAGCGCGCAACGCGTCGGGCGAGACATCGCTCGAGGCGACCTCGTGAAACGACTCGCCGTCCCAGATCCGGATCGACGCGCCGTGGCCACGCCCGCGCGCGAAGGTGATCTCGGTACCGTCGCGATCGCGGGCCATCGAGATGCCGTCGGTCGCGGCCCAGAGCACGGAAGCATAGGGAAAGGTCTGCTCGAGATCGGCGACGAGCTCGGAGAAGAGGGCGATCATCGGGTCGGCCGACGTCTCCGCCCAGCTTGGACGCCAGATGCCGCCGCCGGCGGCGCCGGCCATCACGGCGGTCGCGCCGACGTGGCGAAGAAAGCTCCGACGGGTCATGGAGCGCATGCGAATCTCCCGGGGAATTGCGCGGTGGCGGGACGATAGCGGAGGAGCGGGCCCAAGCGGAAGAGGCTTTCGCTAGATCTGCGTCTTGCAATGGCGCCTGTGCCACACTGCGCACGATGAAGGGGCACGGATGATGGAGCGACGCGAGTTCTACACCACCTACGCGCGGTACTACGATCGCATCTATGCCGAGGTTGACTACGACGCGCAGGTCGCGGCCTACGACTCACTCTTCCGCGCACGCGGGCGGGCGACCGGCCGTCGCGCGCTCGATCTCTGCTGTGGTACCGGCCGCCATGCGCAGGCGCTCGTTGAGCGCGGTTGGTCCGCCTTCGCCTCCGATCTCTCCCCGGAGATGGCGCGCATCACGCGCGGCAAGGACCCGCGCATCCAGGTCGCGCGCGCCGATCTTCGCGCAATCCCCTTTCGCGGACCCTTCGACCTGGTGCTCTGCTCGTGCAACTCGCTGCTCGAGAGCCGGCCGCTCGGCGCGCTCTGGCGCACGATCGAGGAGGTTCACGCGCTCCTCGCGCCCGGCGGCGTCTTCATCTTCGACCTGACCGACCAGCGCATCGGCTTGGGCAGCGAGGAGAGCCACGGCGTCTATGAGGACGGACCTCTGCGCTACGAGGTGCGATGGGTCTGGCGCGAGGGTGAGCCGGTGCTCCACGCCGAGGTCATGCTTCGCATTCGCGAAGAAGGCGGCACGATCGGCTTCGAGGACGACCACTTCCTCTGCGCGGTGACCATCCCCGACCTTGCGGGCATTCTCGACGAGGTGGGCTTCGATCTCCTCATCCTCGAGGACGACACCGAGAAGCTGCGGCCTTGGTCGGGCGCATCGATGAAGGCGCTCATGGTCGCGACGCGGAGGTAGCGATGGTCCCAACGATTGCCGCCGGCCTCGCCCTGCTCTTCGCGACCACCGCACTGGCGCAGCTCCGCGTCGACATCAGCTCGCCGGATCGGGTGACGTGGAACGGCCGACACTTCGGCCAGGCAGAGCAGATCTCCTACCTTCGCTGGAGCGGCGTGGAGCTCGGCGTCTCGAAGGCGAATGGTGGCTCCGGGACGCCGGTGGCGGATGTCGTGGCGTCGCGCCTGGCGCTTCGCGGCGTTTGCGCGCGGGTCGATCTCGGCCTCGCGCCCGGCAGCTATCTCGTGTCGGTCGAGCTCGCGGGCGACGGAACCAGCGCCGCGCGATCGAACGGCACGGTCGAGGTGGCGCTCCAAGGCCGGAGCGCGATGCTCATCGAACCGAGCAACGACGGCGGGCCGCGAAGGGCCAGTGCCGCGGTCGAGCTCGCGCGCGGTCCCCTTCAGATCTTCTTCAAGCCCGAGGTCGGAAGCGACGTCGCCCTTTCCGCGATCGAAGTCCGCACGGCGAGCGGTGACACGCTCAGCGCGCCGGTACTTTTGCCCGAACGACGCGTGCCGCTGCGCGACGGCGACGATGCCGACAGCGTCTTCGCCCCCGACGCGCGCCTGCGCGAGCTGATCGACTACCTCCGGCGATACCAACTCTCGAGCGGCCTCTTCGACTACACCTCGGCCGCATGGTGGGAAGCAGGGCTTTCACTGCACGCGCTGCTCCTCTCGGCCGAGCTGACCGGCGACGCGCGTGCACTCGAGCTCACGCGGCCCGGGCTCGATCTTCTGGTCGAACGCCAAGAGGAAGACGGCGGCTTCTGCGCCTACGCCTATTCATCCGCGCGGGGCGCATCGCCCGATTCGGTGGGTCCATGCAACACACGCAATGTGGCCGACCTCGGCGTCGCAACCGCATGCCTCTCGCTCGCGGCGCCCCTGGTCGATTCGGCGCGACGCGAACGGTACGTCGCCACTCACCGCCGCTACATCGACGATTTCGCCGCGCGCTATCGCCTGCCGTCCGGCGCCTTCGCGAACGGCCTCTTCGCGGGGAGACGCGACTCGACCGCCTACAGCGTCGCCACCGCCACGACCGCGATGAGCCTGGTCGCGCTCTACTCGCGTACCGGTGAGCCGCGCTATCTGAGCTGGGCCGAAGACGCCGCGCGCTTCCTCGCGCGCGCATGGGCAATGGATGGACGCCCGCTCTTCTATCCGCATCGACCCGAAGAGCCGCGGCCGCTCGATCTGCAGGAGTGGAACGACCTCTACTACCTGCTCGAGGGGCTGCTCTGGGTTCGCGAGGTCACGCGCGATGACGCGCTGCGGACGTTGATCGATGGCGCGCTCCACGCCTGCGTCTACGGAGAGAAGGGGCTGCTGGCGAGCCATCCCGAGGCGGAGCTGCCGATCCTGCGGCGAGAGCGACGCGCGCAGGCCAAGGTCAACGGCATGACCGCGGTGATCCTGTCGCTTCGCCGTGTGCTCGGACCTGAGCCTCGGCTCGATGCGCTGGCCGCGAACTCGCGAACCTCGCTGCTCGACTCCGCGCGCGCGCTCGAACGCGAGGTCTTCGCGCGGCCCTACGACCAGACCGGCATCGAGGCGATCGTCGCCACCTCCTTCGCCGGCCTGGCGTATGCCGAGATGGTGTCACCGGGCAGCGCGTTCCG
>CAZZAH010000267.1:0-6350 GCA_964652115.1 uncultured bacterium
GCTCACCCGATTGGCGTTCACGTACAACAACTCTCCACCTACCCCGGCATGCGCATCGTTCACAAAGGAGCAGCCCGAGATCGTCACGTTCTGCGCGTTGATGTCGAGATGGCCGCCATAGACGTCGGCCCGGTTGTTGTCGAATTCCGAATCGAGGATTTCGACCACGTCGACGGCGCGGAGGTAGACCGCACCTCCATATCCCCCGTTGCTGCTCATCGCCCTGTTGCTGAAGAAGCGGCAGCGCTCGATCCGGACCGACTTCGCGCTGCCTTTGTACCCCCACGCGATCGCTCCGCCGAATCTCGCGCCGAAATCGTCGGCCGATCCCTGGCCGTCGACGAAGGTGATGTCTTTGACCGTTAGTCGCCCCTCATGCGCCAACATCCCCTCGATCGCGGATCCCCCCGCGCAAGAGACGATGCATGCGTCGCGCCCCGCGCGACCGAGCACGACAAGCTCGCGGCTATCGATGACGTGCAGGTTGAAGGAGCTCACGCCGGCTTCGACGTAGACCGTTTCGGGATCGGCTGCGTAGGAAAGGGCCCGGCGCGCCGTTGTCGTCGCGAAGCTCTGCGTCGCGCATCCGATGAAAAGCAACCAGAGGTAAGTGGCGGCGGGGCGAGCAAGGCGAGGATGGTACTTGGAACATGGGCGGCAAGGGCGCACGGCCAACTCCAAAGTTGAGTTCCGAGCAGAGCGTACGCGCGGCCGCCCAAAGCTACAAGCGGCGCGCCCCTTCGAAGGGGGGCGCGCCGCCTGTGTATGGGCGTGATTCGGTGCGAAGAACCGACCGCGACGAATTTCCCGGCTCTATCCCCGCCGCTTCGCCTTGATCTTCGAGTAGACGTCGACGTAGTGCCGCGCGGCCGAGCCCCAGGAGTGATCGATCTCCATCGTCTCGCGCACCAGCTTGCGCCACGAATTGCGGCGCTCATACGCCTCGAGCCCGCGACGAATCGCGCGCAGGAGCGCCTCGCCGGTGTAGTCCTCGAAGACGAACCCATTCCCCTTGCCCGTTTCGAAATTGTAGTCGCTCACGGTGTCGGCGAGCCCGCCGGTCGCGCGCACGATCGGCACCGTGCCGTAGCGAAGCGAGTACATCTGGTTGAGCCCGCACGGCTCGTACTTCGACGGCATGAGGAAGAAGTCGGAGCCCGCCTCGATCAGGTGCGCCAGCGGATCGTTGAACTCGACCGAGACCGAGAACTTCTGCGGGTAGCGCTCACGCAGCTTCTGCATCAGGTTCTGGAAGCGCGGCTCGCCGGTGCCGAGCACCACCATTTTCATCCGCTCGCCCATCAGGTCGCCCGCGATCGTCTCCAGAAGATCGAAGCCCTTCTGCGAGACGAGGCGCGAGATCACGCCGATGAGCGGCACCTGCGGTTCGACCGGAAGCTCCATCGTCTCCAGGAGACGGATCTTGTTCGCGGCCTTCCCCTCGAGATCGTTCTGGTCGTAGTTGAAGGGAATGAGCTTGTCCTTGGCCGGATTCCACACTTCGGTGTCGATCCCATTCAGGATGCCGAGCAGATCCGCGCGCCGCGAGCGCAGCACGCCCTCGAGCCCGAAGCCGTGCTCGGCCGTCGACTGGATCTCCTCCGCGTAGCGTTCGCTCACCGTGTTGACCGTGTCGGCGTAGACGATGCCGGCCTTCATCAGGTTGACCTTGCCGTAGAACTCGAGCGCGCCCATCGGCTCGCCCAACGCCTTGTCGAGGCCGAGGAGCGGGAAGGTCTCCGGCGGAAAGACGCCTTGATAGCCCATGTTGTGGATCGAGTAGAGCGTGCCGATCGAGTCATAGCGCGGCTTCCCGCGAAGCGTTTCGCGCAGCACCGCCGCCATGAGCCCGGTCTGGTAGTCGTTCAGATGGAGCACGTCGGGCGAGTAGTCGAGTGTCTCGAACGAATCGAGCACCGCCTTGCAGAAGAAGACGAAGCGCTCGTCGTTGTCCGGCCAGTCTCGACCGGTCTTGGGATCGACGTACGGATTCTCGCGCTTGTAGTAGCCGTCGTGGCCGATGAGCGCGAGGCGCACCTTCGTTCCCGGAACGGTGGTGGTGTACACCTCGGCCTTCTCGCGCTTCGGACCCAACGATGCTTCGACCGTGCCGCGAAGCTCGAGCGGCATGTCCTTGTAGCGGCCGTCGGTGAAGGCGGAGTAGCGCGGCAGGAACACGGTCACGTTGTGGCCGAGTCGATCGAGCTCCTTGGCCAGAGCGGCGACGACATCGCCCAATCCTCCGACCTTCGCGTAGGGATACATCTCGGCGCTGGCAATGGCGATTTCGAGCGACATGGCAGACATCCTCATCCAAGAAAGTGGTGATCGATCCCGCCGGGGACCTCGCGAGTAGCCCAGACCTGAAGCCTAGACTCCGTGCGCGGAGGACTCGCCTTCGGCCGCCATGGCGTTTCCGTTTTGGGCCGAGGGTGGAATCAGAAAGGCTCCGGCCGCGCGCAGGTGCTCGGCCGCCTCCTCCGGTGGCGTGGGATTGATGTAAAAGCCGGTGCCCCATTCGAACCCGGCCACCTTGGTCAGCTTGGGCATGATCTCGACGTACCAGTGGAAGTGATGCTCCTCCTTCCACTCATTCAGCGGCGAGGTGTGGAGCACGAAGTTGAAGGGAGGGCGGTTCAGCGTGACGTTGATGCGCTGCAGCGTGTCCTGCAGTGAAAGCGCGAAGTTGTCGATCGCCTCGTCGGTCATCTCCTCGAAGCTCGCCTGGTGATTCTTCGGCAAGACCCAGGTCTCGAAGGGGAAGCGCGCGGCGAAGGGCTCGAACGAAATGAAGTCGTGGTTTTCGCTCACCACACGACGGCCGGTCATCATCTCCTGATCGACGATGTCACAGAGGATGCAGCGCTCCTTCAGCTGGAAATGCTGGAGGAAACCATTCAGGAGCTCGACCGTGCGGCGCGGCACGATCGGCGTGGCGATCAGCTGCATGTGGCTGTGCTCGAGCGAGGCGCCGGCCGCCTCACCGTGATTCTTGAAGAGCTGGATGTAACGGAAGCGCCGATCCTTCGCCAGGTCCTTGACCCGCTCGCGACAGGCGCGGATGACGGTGGCGACCTGCGCGGTCGGCAGGTCGGCCAAGTCGAGCTCGTGCTCCGTCGTTTCGATGATGACCTCGTGTGCGCCGATGCCGCTCATCTTGTCGTAGATGCCCTCCGCCTTCCGCGAAAGCTCACCCTCGATCTGAAGCGCCGGAAATTTGTTCGACACCACGCGCACGTCCCAGCCGGGCGTGTTGGGCAGACTGCCGTTCTGTCGAATCGAGTAGACCTCCGGTGGGGTCTTCTCTTCGTTGCCGGGGCAGAAGGGACAGAAGCCGCTCTTCTTCGGCTGGAAGGTCGGGCCGAAGTCGGATGGGCGCTTTCCGCGCTCGGTCGAGATGATCACCCAACGGCCCACGATCGGATCACGGCGAAGCTCTGGCATGCTGCTCTTCCTCGTTTCTCCTCGCCCACTGAGGACAGGCACGAACGCGGCTAGAGACCGCGCAGTCGTCGCGCCGGCGCGCTCTCCCTGAACGCCGCGGACAGGATCGCGCGGTCGGCCGGGCCCAACCGTTGCTCGCGTCTCCCCATCACGATTTCGGCCGTTTCCAAGAACTTGTCGAGGGAGTATTCGGTTGAGCCGGGGCCGTAGCCCCAGGCGAAGTCGGGCACCCATCGATCGCAGACGGCGGGATCGCCGAAGAGATTCGCCCCCAACCCAACCACCGTCCCCGTGGTGAGCATGCAGCCGATCCGCGTCTTGACGTGGTCGCCCAGAAAGCTCCCGACCTTCTTGAGTCCCGTCCTGATGGTCCGATTCTGCACTTCCAGCCGGACTTCGCCATAGTTGTTCTTGAGGTCCGAGGTGGTGGTCAGGGCGCCGAGGTTGACCCACTCCCCCACATAGCTGTGCCCGAGGAATCCGTCGTGCGCCTTGTTGGCAAGGCCAAGCACCACCGTCGATTCGACCTCGCCTCGAATGCGGCAGTTCAGGCCGAAGGAGCTACCGCTCCCGATCTTTCCGCCCATGAGCCTCGTTCCGGGGCCGGCAAAGAAGGGGCCACGGAGCCAGGTGTGGGGATGAACCTCGCACCCGTCCTCGAGCACGATCGGTCCCTCGCGCGCATCGAGGACCGCACCGTGATCGACGCGACATCCCGCTCCCAGCCGGATGCGATCGCGCCGATAGGCCTCGCCGTCACCGACGCTGGAAGGCGCTTCCCGATCTTTCAGCAAGCGCTCGAGATCCTGCTCGAGGAGTGGCTCGTGATGCCGAAGCAGGTCGCCCAGGCCCACGACTGTCCGCTCATCGGAGAGCTCGGTCGCGAGCTCCGCGGTCCTCGCCACCTCGGCGAGCCGCGCATCGACCGTCGTTTCGTCGATCGCTCTCCCATCGAGCACGCGAAGCAGCTTCGGCCCCACGCGGAAGGCGAGCAGGTGCTCGGCGCGACGCGCGCAGTGATCGGCCTTGAGGTCGCGAAGCGTGAGGAGCAGCGGCTCGCTCGGCAGCACGCAGTCGGAGACCCAGAGATCGTCGAGCGATGCGGTGGCGCGGCCCCAGCCGATCCTCCCATAGCCGATCGACTCGAGCAGATCTCGCGTCACGAGCTCGCACGTGCCCCCTTCGCGCGCCAGGAGGCGGGTCCATCGGTCCTGCGTCCGCTCGGTCCCGAAGAGAAGGCGCGCGGCGGGGCGAATCCAGGTGAAAGGACGCAGCTCCCTCGTCGCGGGATCGTCGTAGACGCGAACCCGCATCAGCGCGCGTCCTGCGGCACCACGGGGACGAGGAAGGCGTCTTCGTAGCCCTGCGCCACCGCGGTGTCGAGCCAGTGCTCCGCCGCCTTTCGCTCGATCGGATTCGAGCGCACCTTGAAGAGGCCGTTCTCCTCCTGCACAAGAAGCGGGAGCTCGAGGTAGGTCGCGATCGACGCACGCCTCGCCTCCGCCGCCTTTGCGGAGCCGGTGGCGAAGAGCTGCAGGCAGAAGCGCGGTGTCGCCGACGCCGAAGGTGCGTCGGTCGAAGGCGCGACGACGGGCGGAGGCGTCGCCGGCCGCGGGGTCGTTGACGCGGGCGGCGGCACTGTACGAGGCGCGTCTGACGCGGGGGGCGGCGTCGCCCGCGGGACCGCCGGCGCGCTCACCTTCGTCGTGCCGTCGCTTGCCGGCCGCCCGTCGGCGAGAGCGGAGTGGCCCGGCGCGGGGAACGCCTCAGGCGCGCTCGGCTTCGCGACGTTCATCGGATCCTCCGAAGGGAAGACGCGATTGAGCCCCGGTAGGGCGACGTAGTCCTCGCCTGCTTCCGACGGCTGCGTCGCGACGGGCGGAGGTTCCTCCGCCGGACGGCGCGGTGAAGGCTCGGGCATCGTGGTCTCGCCCGGTTGGCGCGTCGCCTCTCTCGGCGTCGACGGCGGCCGGACCATCGGTCGCTTGCCCGCGCAACTCGCGGCGGACAAGAACAGCACGAGCAGCAGAGCCGCACGAGCGACGCGGCTCGCGTGACCTCGATCAGAAGAACGGTCGGAGCTTTGCATCGAGCTTTCCCTCCTCGACCAGGCGACGAATCTCCTGCGCGCGATCCTTCGCGCACACCAACGTGGCGTCTCCGACGCGAACGACGATCAGGTCCTTCACCCCGAGCGTGGCGAGCAGTCCATCTCCCTCTGAGTAGAGGAGGCAGTCTTCGCTATCGAGGTTGAGCACGTTTCCGCGCGCGCGATTTCCGTTCGCGTCCGGGATCTGCTGCTCTCCCCAGGCGGGCCAGGCGCCGAGGTCGCTCCAGGGGAATCGCGCCTCGACCACCGCGACGTCGGCCGCTTGCTCGGCCACGGCGTAGTCGATCGAGATCGCCGGGCAGGCTTCATAGTACTCGGACCATCGCACGGAGCCTTGGCGAAGCTCATGCCGAAGGCGCTCGAGCGGCGCCTCCATGCTCGGCACGTGACGGCGAAGGAGCGAGGCGACGCCGGCCGCATCGAAGACGAAGATCCCGCTGTTCCAGTAGAAGCCGGGGCGCGCGGCGTAACGTTGGGCGCGTTCGAGGTCCGGCTTCTCGTGAAAGTGACTCACGACAAACGCGCGACCGCTCGAACCGAGGGGCGCGCCGCGTTCGACGTAGCCGTAACCGGTCTCCGCGTACGCTACCTCGATGCCGAAGGTGACGACGCGCTCGCTCCCCGCCTCGATCAGCGTTTCGCCGACATCCACCGCTGCCCAAAAGGCTTCGGCGTCCGGGATCCAGTGATCCGAGGGAAGCACGAGCATGGTGCCGCCTCCCTTCGCGAGCACGCACTCGGCCGCGGCGCCCAAGGCAGGCGCGGTGTTCCGGCCGACCGTCTCCCACAGGATCTG
>CAZZAH010000268.1:0-6264 GCA_964652115.1 uncultured bacterium
GAGCGGCCCCGCGACCTGCGTTTGGATCGAGAGCTCGCCGCCCGAGAGCGTCGCGTCGGCCTGGAGGTAGCGATAGACTGGCAGGCCGCCGATCTCGTCATCGGTGGGCGAGAGGTAGATGTAGTCGGTGATCTTGTTGGTGAAGCCCGACGCCTCCGCGCGCACGCGGCCGGCGTGCAGGCGAATCGACCCGTCGAAGTCGAGCGCCTGCTCCGGATCGATGGTGGCGTCGCCTTCCTCGTAGCGCGCCTCGCCGATGTGCTGGCCGTTGGCGTAGAGCTCGAAGAGGGTCGGCGCGCGCCAGGCCCGCGCGACGTTGGCCGCGATCGAGAGCTCGTCGCTCGCGTGGAAGACGATGCCGCCATCCGCCGAGAGCTCGGTATAGGTCCGCTCATCCTCGGTGTGGCTGATCGCCTCGTTGGTGTCGGTTGAGAGCTTGCGGCTATCGACGCGCGCGCCCGCGAGCACGTCCCACTGACCGAAGCTCGCCTCCTCGAGCGCGAAGGCGGCGCCGGACGTCACGCTCGCGTCGGGTACGAAGAAGATCGGGCCCTTGGAGTCGTTGTTCTGCGCCATGCCGGAGAGGCCGATCGTTCCGCGGAAGCTCGGTCCGTCGAGATGGTGAACCAGGAGGTCGACGCTCGCGGTGTTCAGGAGAAGATCGAACGCGGTCTTCTCCTTCTTCGCAGCTGCGGTCTGGGTGGGATTCAGACGCCGGAAGTCGGGCGTCACGCCGACGGTGTCATCGGAAACCTCGGTCAGCGAGTGGCGCTGGAGCTGGACCTTGCTCTCGAAGCGAAGGCTGTTCCAGACGTAGTTGCCCGAGAGCTGCACGCGATCGTCAGACGCCTTGCGCTCGGGGCCTTCTTCTTCGCCTTCCTCCTGGCCGGGGGGCGGACCGTTCGCCTCGAGCAGCTTGAACTCGCCGCCGTAGTGCGCGACGCGGAGCATCCCCTTGCCGCTGGTGCCGTGAAGCCCGATCGCCGCGTCGCCGTTGAACGAACCGAAGCCGGTGTTCTCGAGCTCGCCATCGGGCGTGTGGATCGCCTCTGCGAAGCGGCCGATGCCGGAGACGCGCCAACCTAAGTCGTGGCGCGCGCCCTCGACGCGAAGGCCGCCGCCGAATTCCTTGTTGTTGCTCGCGCCGTAGAGCTGCACCCAACCGCGGCGGAGGCTCGGGCCGCCCTCCGCTTCCGGCAGCTCGGCGGGAATCACGTTGATCACGCCGCCCAACGCATCGGAGCCATAGAGCAAGCTCGCCGGACCGCGAATCAGCTCGATGCGCTCCGCGCTCGAAGGCTCGATCGAAGGACCGTCCTCATCGCTCCATGAGTAGTCCTCGAGTCGATGTCCATCGTCGAGCACGAGCACGCGCGAGCCGGTGAGGCCGCGGATGACCGGCTTCCCGATCTCCTCGCCGGTCGAGAAGGTGTGGACGCCCGCGAGCTGATCGACCGCATGCGAGAGCGACACGCTGGTCTCGCGGCGAATCTGCGCGCCGGAGAGAGACGACGCCGGAAGCGGCGAGCGTTCGGTCGAGAGGGCAGAGCGGGTCGCGGTGACGGTGATCGGGTCGACCGTGATCGGGGTCGCGCGAAGGAAGAGGGCGAGCGGCGCGCTGCTCGGCGCGGTTACGACGGTCGCGCTCGCGGCATAGCCCACGCGACGAAGGACCAAGGTGTATCGGCCGGCCGGCAGGTCCTCGAGTCGGAACGAGCCATCAGCGCTGGTCTCGACCTCGCGTCCGAGCTCAGAGATGACGACCTCGACGCCGGCGATCGGCTGACCGTCTTGATCGCTGACCTTACCGTCGAAGGGCGCCGGCTTCTCGGCCGCGAGCGCGCTGGTCGGCGCACTCCAACCGAGCAGCGCGAATGCACAAGGCAGCGTGAGCGCGCAGAGCAGCGATGCGCGTGCGACCCGCGCCGCGATGGACGTCGTAACCCCTCTCACCATCTCCTCCTTTCGTTGACGGAACGGAGCAAGCTACGTGCTCCGCCTGCTTCGAAGGAAGAGAGAAGAGCGGAAAGAACGGTCTGTGATCGATGTGCGAAAGAGTCGAAGCCGAATCGACCTACGCACCAAATAGAGAGGGGGCCGTCGTGGACGGCCCCCATCGTGAAAAGCGATGTGATCGCGTCGGACTATCGCGGAGCGCGATCGGCACGCACGCTCAGACCCACGACCACGTTCCGCTCCATCCCCGGCTCGAGGTAGCGGCCGTTCACGCCGTTGACGTAGGCGCTGGCGGCGTACTTCTCGTCGGAGAGGTTGCGGCCCGAAACGAAGAGCCCGACGCGATTCGAGCCGAAGCGATGATCGGCCCCGACCGTGAGGTCGAAGATCGTGTAGGCCTCGACCTTTTCGGTGTTGGCATCGTTCGCGAAGTACTCGCCGACGCGCCGGACCGCGCCTTCGAGGAAGGGACCCTTCGCGTGCTCGTAGCGCAGTGAGGCGTTCAAGGTCTGAGGCGGAACGCCCGCGCTCTCGTTGTCGCCATAGTCGACCTCGACCAGCTCGCCGCCGTCGCCGGGCGCGTTGGTGATGTAGTCGATGTATTTGTTGTCGGAGAAGGTCGCCGCCACGCGCGCCGAGAGGCCGTAGTCGGTCGAGGCGCCGAGCCCGAGCTCGAGGCCGGTCCGCCGCGACTTCCCCGCGGTGCGATAGAAGGCGCCGCCGTTGAACGGAATGATGTCGTTGTCGACCTGAAGCGTGTAGACCGCGACGTCGTAGTGGAGGACGTCGAGCCCGCGTCCGAAGCGGGTCTGTCCCTTGGCGCCGATCTCGTAGGTCATGCTGTGCGCCGGCTCGAGGAACGGATTGAGCGAGGTGAGCGTGTCGTAAGGCGCCGGCGGATCGATCTCGTTGAAGGCCGGGTTTTCGATGCCGCCCGAGACGGTGGCGTAGAGCGAATGATCGGGCTTCAGGCGATACGAAGCGGCGAAGCGTGGGCTCGCGCGCTTCAAGGTGCGGGTGTCATCGAGCTGCGGCTCCGTGTGGTTCTCGGAGATGAGGTACGCCGCGTCCCAGCGCGCGCCCGCGGTCAGCTCCAGCTTCGCTGCGGGCGTGACCGTGAGCTCGGAGAAGACGCCGAAGACGTTGATCCCCTCACGCTGGTTCGCGATCAGCTCCGTTCCGCGCGATCCGTTGTCGAGGTTGTAGAAGAGCACCGTTCCGTCCTGGAACGCGTCATCCACGCCGGTCGTCCAACGCGCGCGCGCGGCGCCGAGCTCGAGCGGAAAGCTGAAGAGCCCCGAACCGCCGGTGTGCACGCGCTGGAAATCGCGGTAGCGATTGCGCTCGGAGCGGTGAATCGTCTTCGGCTCCACGAAGCCGGTGAGGCGAAGGATCTGCCCCTCGCCGAGCTGCTGGTCGAGCTTGACCGCCGCGCGCCCGATGCGATTGTCGCGGCGAGCATTCTGCGCGACATAAAGCGGGTCAGCCGCGCGCGGTGTTTCATCGAACTCCGCTTGCGTGAGCGCGCCGGCTTGGCGCTGGAGGTTCCGCGTCCCGTTCAGGAAGAGGCTGAGCGAGGTGCGCGGTGAAGGTTCCGCCTGCATCGAGGCCATGATCGTCGTCTGCGAGCCGCCGCTGTGCTTGCGCCAGCCGTCGAAGTTGCTGGTCGAAACGCTAAGCTCCGTGCGTGCGGTGCCGGTGAGGAAACCGACCTCCGCCTGCTGGCGAGCGAAGCCGAAGCTGCCGAACTCGGCCCGCGCCTCGGCGAAGGGATGATCGAAGCGCGAGGTCGAGTAGAGATCGATGACGCCGCCCGACGCCGGTCCGTAGAGGGCCGAGGAGTTCGAGCGCAGCACGCGGATCGAGGAGAGGAGGCCAATGTCGGCGAAGTCGAGGCTCGTCCGGCCGTCGGGCTCGCTCAGCGGGAAGCCGTCGAGGTTGATGCGGATGCCGCGCGTGGTGCCGGCATTCGATCGTTCGCCCGCGCCGCGCGCGCCGAAGCCGCGGTTGGTGATGCGGATGTCCTGTCCGCCGGAGCGGCTCTGCGCGATCACGCCGGGCACCGATTCCAATGCCTCATCGAGCGAAGCCGCGCGCGCGGTCTTCCAGTCGGAGGCGGTCAGCAGCGTCGCCGCCGCGGGGATGCGCATCGGATCGAGCGCGATCCGCTCCCCTTGCACGTCGAGCGTGTCCGCGAGCGGATAGACGCGCGTTTCCATGTCTCGGTCCTGCGCGATCGAGGTGCCGACCGCACCGCAGGCCAACGCAAGGAACACGACGAGCGAGTCGCGGAGGTGGGACATACCCTTCCTTTCTCTGGCGGGTGAGCGCGGAGATGAGTCAGGTCCACGCCTTCGGATCCAAAACGCTCAAAGCTTACCCTGCCCGAGCGCATTTGGGAATGGCGCGGCCCCTCGACCATGCGGCGTCGGGCGGCTAGGATGGCCCGCATGAGCAACTGGAGCCAGTACCCGGAGAAGAACGCGCCCGCGGCCGCGCGTCGATTGGCGGAGCAGGTCGAGTCGGACGGCGGTCATATGATGGCGCTCTATCAGGAGCCGGTCGGGGGCTTCTGGCAGATCTTCGCGCTCCTGCCGTCGGACCAGGTCGACGCGGTGCCCTATCAACGCAACCTCTCGCCGACCCACCTGAAGCGCCTGACCGAGGTGATCAAGAAGCTCGATCGCTTCGTCGACCCGATCGTGGTGGTGTCGCCCGGGCCGGGCAGCTACCTCACGCCGAACGGCAATCACCGTCGCGCCGCGCTCGCGAAGCTCAAGGCGAAGCTGGTGCCGGCGATTCTCCTGGTCGAGCCCGAGGTCGCGCACTGCCTCTTGGCGCTCAACACCGAGAAGTCGCCCAACCTCAAGGATCGATCGCTCGAGGTGATTCGCCTCTATCGCTGCCTGGCGGAGGAGACGCCGCGCTCGAGCGAGGAGGACTTAGCCTTCCAGTTCGAATCTCCGCACTTCATTACGCTGGGGCTCCTCTATGAAGCGAACGCGCGCTTCGCGGGCGGAGCCTTCGCGCCGATCCTGAAGCGGGTCGACAAGTACCTGAAGGGGACGCTGCGCGCGAACCTGCCCGAACGCGAGGAGCGCGCGGAGATGGTGCGCGAGGCGGACGTGCTCCTGGCCGACGTGGTGAAGAAGCTCAAGGCGCGCGGCATCAATCATCCTTACGTGAAGAACTTCGTGCTCGCGCGCACCACGCCGCTCACCCGCGCGAGGAAGACGATCCCGGCCTTCACCGTCGCGTTCCGTCGTCTGCGCGAGAACCTCGAGGCGTTCGATCCGAAGACGGTTCGTTACGACGAGGTGGCGAGGAGCGCGATCTTCGCCGCGCCGGAAGCGACCGCGGAGTGACCGTGCTCGGAAGCGCGCGCTAGCGCGGGCCTGCGCGATTGATCACCAGGGGCACCTTGCCCGCGTCGGTGTGCTCGAACGCGTCGGTCACGATCACCGCGACCTCACTGCCTTCGAGCAGCGAGCCTAATCGCGCGCGGAGCCGCTCCAGCCCTTGCGTGTCGAGCGACGGATCGACGCTCAGCCGCACCTCGATCGCTCGCACCGACAGCTGCACCGCCTGATAGCGCCGCACCGCCGGCTCATCGCGGAAGAGGTGCGAGAAGAGCTCGCCATGCACCCGCCGGCCATCGAGCAGCACCACCACGTCCGACGCGCGCCCGGAGAGCGAGGTCAAGCGAAGCAGCGTGCGACCACAGGGGCAGGGCCTCGGGTTGATCGCCGCGAGGTCGCCCACGTCGTAGCGTAAGAAGGGGAACGCTGCGTTCTCGAGGTCGGTCGTGATCACGCGGCCCACCTCGCCGGGCGGCGCCGCGCTTCCGTCCTCACGCACGATCTCGACCAGGCAGCGTTCCTCGCCGAGATGGAGCCCTTCGTGCGCCTCGCACTCGAAGGCGAAGATGCCGCCGTCGTTCGCGCCATAAGTGTCGAAGACCTCTGCCCGAGTGCCGCGTTCGATCGCGCTCCGCGTCGCCGGCAGGAGCTGCTCCGCGGTGGTAAAGACGGCGCTCAGCGGAAGCTCGACCTTCGCCGCTTCGAGCCATCGAGCGAAGACCTCGAGCGCGCTCGCGTAGCCGTAAAGATGCTGCACGCGCCGCTGCGCGAGGGCTCGCGCGAAGCGGGCCATCGCGGCCTCGTCGAGCGAAAACGCATCGAGCGTCGTCCAGTTCTGGAGCCAGGCGTAGACGGCCCGGCGAAGGCCCTGCCCCGCAAGGAGCGATCGACCGGCCACGATGCCGAGCGGCGCGCCGGGCTCGTAGCCGGCGACGTTCCAGGCGCGCCA
>CAZZAH010000269.1:0-3793 GCA_964652115.1 uncultured bacterium
GTCGCTCGTGAACAAGCTCCTCGGTGAGGAGCGCATGATCGTCGACGATCGACCGGGCACGACCCGCGACGCGATCGACGCGCCGTTCCGTTACCACCAGCGCGTGGTCACGCTGGTCGACACCGCGGGCATTCGCCGGCGGCTCGACAGCCAACCGAAATTCGAGTTCTACGCCACGCTGCGCGCGATTCGAGCGCTCGACTCGGCCGACGTGGCGGTGCTCGTGCTCGACGCCACGACCGAGCTCAATCGCCAGGACCTCCGCATCGCGAGCCTGATCGATCAGGCGGGCGCCGCGGCGGTGATCGTGCTGAACAAGTGGGACCTGCCGGAGAAGGACGACACCTCGACGGGACTGTGGATTCGGCGCATCAATGAGCAGCTGCCCTTCTTGAACCACGCGCCGATCCTCTTCGTCTCCGCCCTCACCGCGCAGCGCATCCATCGTGTGCCGGAGGCGATCGCCCAAGTCTGGGAAGCGGCGCGCGTCGAGGTGCCCACCGCAACCTGGAACGCGTTGCTCTCGAAGGCGGTCGAGCACAATCCTCCGCACTCTCGCGGCAGCGGACAGCGGCCGGTCAAGATTTACTACGCAACGCAGGTGCGCACCGCGCCGCCGACCGTGGCTCTCTTCGTGAGCGAACCGTCACGCATGGCGCCCGATTACCTCCGCTATCTCGCCGGCAAGTTCCGCGAGGCGCTCGGCTTCGCCGGCTCACCGATTCGCTTCGTTCTGCGGAAGAGCTGATCGAGGAGGCGCGGATGCCGACCGCGAGCTTGGGGCCGCTCATCTGGGTGCTGGTGCCGATCGTCGCCTTCGTCTTGGGCTCGATTCCGACCGCGCTGTGGGTCGGACGCGCGGTTCGCGGCATTGACCTCCGTCAGCACGGCTCGGGCAACCTCGGCGCGACGAATGTTTATCGCGTGCTCGGTGCCACCTGGGGGGTGACGGTGCTGCTGCTCGACGCGCTGAAGGGCGCGCTGGCGGTGCTGCTCGCGCAATGGCTCGACGCCGGCTCCACCCCGTCGATCTGGCTTCCAATCCTCGCCCTACTCTGCGCCGTGCTCGGGCACATGTTCACCCCCTTCGCCGCATGGCGTGGCGGAAAAGGGGTTGCGACCGCGGCGGGCGCATGGTTAGCCCTCGCCCCGGCCGCGCTCGCGCTTGCCCTGAGCGTCTGGATCCTTTGCTTCGCGATCACACGCATCGTCTCGATCGGCTCGATCCTCGCGGGCACGGCGCTTCCGATCGCGTTGGCCGTGCTGAGCCCTTCGCCGTTGCGAGATCCGCTCGTCTGGTTCGGCCTCCTGATCGGCGCGCTGCTCGTGCTGCGGCATCGCTCGAACATGGTTCGCCTGCTCCGCGGGGAGGAGAAGCCGCTGGTGCTTCGAGGCGGCGGCCGCGGCAAGGGAGCTCGCCGATGAGCTCGCTCTGGGTCTACGGAGCGGGAAGCTGGGGCACGACACTGGCCATCCTGCTGGCCCGAGCCGGACATGAGGTGCGCCTCTGGTCGCGCGATCCTCAGCAGCGCGTGGCCCTCGAGCGAGACCGGGAAAACAGGAAGTACTTGCCAGGATTCTCATTTCCTGCTTCGCTTCGCGTCGCGTCTGAAGCCGTGCCGCCGCCTCCGGGAGGCTTGCCGGCCGTGTTGGCGCCTCCGTCGCATGGGCTCCGCGCGTTGCTCGAGTCGCTCCGGTCGCAAGGTTCGGACGCGACCAGCCGCGCCTGGATCATCGCGACGAAGGGACTGGAGGAGGAGACCTGCCTTCGAATGTCCGAGGTGCATGTCGGGGTCCTGCCGGAGGAGGCGAACTCGCTCGCCGTCCTTACCGGTCCCAGCCTCGCGCGCGAGGTGGCGGAGGGGAAGCCGGCGGCGGTCTTGGTCGCGGCTCGCGACGCCGCGGTGGCGAGTGAGGTGCAGAGCCTTTTTTCGAGCGAGCGGTTCCGCGTCTACACGAGCGACGACGCGATCGGGGTCGAGATCGCGGGTGCCCTCAAGAACGTGATCGCGCTCGCGGCCGGCATTGCCGATGGGCTTGAGCTCGGACAGAACGCGCGCGGCGCTCTCTTGACGCGCGGCTTGGCGGAGATGAGTCGCTTGGGTCACGCCCTCGGGGCGAGGGGAGAAACCTTCCTCGGCCTTTCGGGCATGGGGGATTTGGTCACGACCTGCACCAGCACCCTCTCGCGGAATCACTCGCTGGGCGAAGCGCTCGGTCGAGGACGCGCGCTCGAGCAGGCGCTCGCCGAGAGCAGCATGGTGGCGGAAGGGGTGCGGACCACGCGCGCGGCGAGGCTCTTGGCCGCGCGTCACAGGGTCGAGCTGCCGATCGCGGAGCAGGTCGGCCGCATTCTCTTCGAAGGGGTCGATGCGCGGGTCGCGCTCCGTGAGTTGATGACCCGGCCGCTTCGGTCTGAGTAAGCCTCGCGGGAAGGCGAAGGGGGAACGAGGATGGAAGAATCGGCTTCCGAAAAGACTCGCCTCTACTACTCGATCAGCGAAGTGAGCGAGATGCTCGACGTGAAGCAGCACGTCCTGCGCTACTGGGAAACCCAGTTCTCCAATCTGCGGCCGCGAAAGAATCGCGCCGGGAACCGCATGTACCAGCCGAAGGACATCGACACGCTGAAGTCGATCAAGGAGCTGCTCTACGATCGGCGCTACACCATCGCGGGTGCGCGACGCCGCCTGCTCAAGCCGAATGAGCCGGTGGTCGAGCAACCGGGGGAAGAGCCGGAGATCGAGTTCCTAGCGCCGAAGCATCGAGAGGCGCTGCGCGGAGTCCGGGAAGAGGTCGTTTCGCTGCGCAATTGGTTGGTGCGGCTCGATCGCGAAGCGGACACGCGGGGCGCGAAGCATCCGGCGGAGCTCGAAATACCAATTGATGAATCGGGGCGCCATCTCTAGGCTCCGAGCACGGAAGATGGGTCGGGGCGTGGCGCAGCCTGGTAGCGCACTTGCATGGGGTGCAAGGGGTCGCTGGTTCGAATCCAGTCGCCCCGACCATATTTCACACTTCAGCCTCTCGACGCGTGCTCCAACGGACGAGCGCGCAGCGAGAGGCGATTTTCTTTCCCGTCGCGTCGACGTCCCCAGGTCGCGCGAGAAGCTGGGGCAATGCGAATCCTGCTGACCAATGACGATGGGGTCGAGGCCGAAGGCCTGCTCACGCTGCACGCCGCGGTGCGCGACCTCGGCGAGGTGCAGATCGTGGCGCCGGATCGAGAGCAGAGCGGCGCGAGCCATGCGTTGACCATGAGTCGCCCGCTTCGCCTGCGGCAGCTCGACGACTCGCGCTTCTCGGTCGACGGAACTCCGACCGATTGCGTGCTCCTGGCGGTGCGAGGAGTGTCGGGCCGCCTCGAGAGTCGACCGGAGCTCGTCCTCTCCGGCATCAATCACGGCAGCAATCTCGGCGATGACGTCACCTACTCCGGCACGGTCGCGGCCGCGATGGAGGCGAGGATCTTCGGAATCGCCGCGCTCGCCTTCTCGCTCGAGAGCCCAAGCGAGACAGGGCAGCCCTTCCACTGGGAAACGGCGCGCGCGGTTGTGCGCACGCTCGTGCGTTACGTCCAGAGCCTCGGCGGGCACGATGCGTTGCTGATCAACGTCAACGTCCCCAATCTTCCCTTGGCCGAAGTTCGCGGCTTTCGCGTGGCGCGACTCGGCAAGCGCACCTATCCGGGCGCGATCGTCGAGCGGCTCGATCCGCACGGGCGGCCCTACTTCTGGGTCGGCGACGCGCATCCTCGATGGGAGCCGGAAGAAGACACCGACTACGCGGCGGT
>CAZZAH010000269.1:3893-6222 GCA_964652115.1 uncultured bacterium
ATGGTCGGGTTGATGACCTCGCTGCTCGAGCTTCGGACCGACAGCCGCGTGCTCGAGATCGGCACCGGCTCGGGCTACCAGGCCGCGATCCTCTCCCGCATCGCGCAAGTGGTGTTCAGCATCGAGCGGATCGCGCCGCTCGCGCTTCGAGCACAGGGGCTGCTGCGCGAGCTCGGGATCGAAAACGTGGTCTTCCGCATCGGCGACGGCACGCTGGGATGGCGGCGCTTCGCTCCCTTCGACGCGATCGTGGTCACGGCCGGAGCGCCCGAGCCGCCGCCGACGCTCTTCGAGCAGCTGAAGGAAGGCGGCACCCTCGTGGTGCCGTCGGGGCCTCGCAGTGAGCAGCGTCTGCTGGTCCTCGACCGCGGCGCGAACGGAGCGATCCGAGAGCGGCGGAGCGTTCCCTGCACTTTCGTCCCGCTCATCGGTCGCGAGGGATGGGACGAGCTCGAGCGGGGCGCGAGGTAGCCGGGCGCCCTGCTCGCGGTGAGGAAGACGCAACAGTGCTTGTCATCCGCGCGCTCGATGTTTTAGTTTCCGGGTCTGCGATCTCACGGTCGCGGTGAGCAACTCCTTGGGTCGGGGCGTAGCGCAGCTGGTAGCGCACCTGGTTCGGGACTAGGGGGTCGGAGGTTCGAATCCTCTCGCCCCGACCATTTTTGAGTGCTCGCGCGGAGGCCCTTTTGGATTCCACCCTGCCCGACCGACTGCGCGCGGCCATCCGCGATGTTCCGAATTTCCCCCAGCCCGGTATCCTCTTCCGCGACATCACGACGCTCCTCGCGAAGCCCGATCTGGTGGCGGAAGCTCTGACCGCACTCTGGGAACCGTTTGAAGGTCAAGCCGACGTCATCGCGGGCATCGAATCGCGCGGCTTCATCCTGGGCGCCACCGTCGCCGTGCTGCACTCGCTTCCATTCGTGCCGCTCCGGAAGCCGGGCAAGCTTCCGTCCGCCGTCTGGCGCGAGGCCTACGCGCTCGAGTACGGCAGCGACGCGCTCGAGATGCACCAGGACGCGGTGGGGAATGGGCATCGCGTCCTCATCGTCGATGATCTGCTCGCGACCGGCGGCACGGCGTTGGCAGCGGTTCGCCTGGTCGAGCGATCGGGCGGACGCGTGACGGGGGTCGCGACCTTGGCCGAGCTGACCTTTCTCGCGGGGCGCGAGCGCTTGGCCCCGCATCGCGTCCACACGCTCGTTCCGTACTCGTGAGTCGTCGCCCCTCGCGAGACCATCGCGGCGCGTGATTGACGATCGAGGTTCGAGCACCTAACCTTCGCCCACTCGCTCCCGTAGCTCAGTTGGATAGAGCGGCGGTTTCCTAAACCGCAGGTCGCGCGTTCGAGCCGCGCCGGGGGCACAGCTTTCTCTCCACTCTCGCGCATGAACAGCCGTGGCGCGCCCGCCTCTTCACGGTAGGATTCCGCTATGGCTCCTCGACGCAAGCAAGGATCGCTGCCGATTCCGCCGCATCGGCGGCGCGACGAGGAAGCCGCGGGGAGCGCGCTGGTCCGGGAGCCGTCGGCCACGTTTTCGGCGCCGTCGATCGAACCGTCCCCGAGTGGGCTCGCCGATTGGCGCGAAACGCTCGAGGCGCGCCTCCGACTGTTGCCTCAACAAAGCGGCGTCTACGTCATGCGCGACGCTCGCGGTCGGGTCCTCTACGTCGGGAAGGCCAAGCGTCTTCACCTCCGCGTACGGAGCTACTTCCGCGGACCAACCCCGGACGATCCGCGCTTGACCGAGCTCCGTCGCCGCATCCGCACCTTCGACTACATCGTGACCGCGAGCGAGATGGAGGCGTTGGTCCTGGAGACCAACCTCATCAAGCAGTACTCGCCCGCGTTCAACGTGCGCTTGAAGGACGACAAGAAGTACCCGTACCTGAAGGTGACGATGGGGCACGGGTTCCCCGCGCTCTGGGTCACGCGGACGGTAGCGGCCGACGGCTCGCGGTACTTCGGGCCCTTCACCCAGGTGAAGGATCTGCGTCGATGCCTCAAGACCCTGCGCTCGGTCTTTCAGCTGAGGAACTGCTCCGATCGAAGGCTCGCGCAGGGTGGACGCGAGTGCTTGCAGTACTTCATCGGCGCCTGCACCGCGCCCTGCACGAAGCGCGTCGACGCCGCTGCCTATCGCGCGCAGGTCGAGCCGCTGGTGGAGCTCCTGTCGGGTCGCAGCGAATCGGTCTTCGCTCGCATGCGAGAGCGGATGCGGGCGGCGGCGGCCGAGCTTCGGTTCGAGGAGAGCGCGCGCCTGCGCGATGGAATCGTGACCCTCGAATCGCTGGTGCAGGAGCAACGCATGACGCCGCCGATCGCGAG
>CAZZAH010000270.1:0-6217 GCA_964652115.1 uncultured bacterium
AGCGGGCGAGCCTGCGCAGTGCAAGTCATGCCGGGCGGTGACCCCCGTTCCCGCCAACGCGGAGCTGATGTCGGACGAAGAGGCCGGCGGGTATGTCGCGCCTGAAGGGAGCGTGGGACCGATCCGTCCGCCCACCGCCATCCCGCTCTCGATGACGACGACCACCTTCACCATCGACGGCTATCGCACCGTGCGAAATATCGGCCTCGTGCGAGGCCTGACCGTGCGCTCGCGCTCGGTCCTCGGCACCCTGGGCGCGGAGCTGCAGACCTTGGTCGGCGGCAAGATCACGATGTTCGTCCAGCTCTGTGAGGAGACGCGCGAGGAGGCGTTGTCGCTGATGCTGGCGCATGCGCGCGAGGCGGGCGCGAACGCGGTGGTCGGCGTTCGCTACGACACGACCGAGATCACCGATGGGGTGACCGAGGTGATCTGCTACGGCACTGCGCTGCTTCTCGAGGAAGTCCCGGGGCCGGGGCATGCGTCTTAGCGGGCAGGAGCAGTGATGGGCTTCATCTTCGGCGGCTGGATCGTGATGGTGGCGGTGATGGTCGGCCTGGCGCTCCAGGTGCCGGGCCGAGCGGCGCTGGTTTACTGGGCGCTTTTCGCGACCGCGATGTGCGCGCTCGGCGGCTTCGCGATCTCGCGGCAGCCGATCGGGACCCCGACCGCCTTCGGGGCGATAGGGAGCTCGGTCGTTCGCTTCGGATTCCGCGCGGGGCATGGCCGCCTGCTCCCCGCGGTCGCGATCTCCGCGCTCGTCTGGTCGCTCATCGGCCTCGCGGTCATCACCATGGTGCGGGCTCGCGCCGACCGCCAACACCTACTCATGGTGCTCGCCTGGACGGTTGACGTCGGCTTTCTCTTTCACATCGCGGGACTGGTGCTCGCGAATTTCGGAGGAAGCCGGCAGTTCATCTCCTCGCTGTCGAGTGCGGCCGCGGTCGTGATCGCGATGATCGTGGTGAGCGCGTTCCTCTGGAACGTCGGCGGCACCGCCGCGGCGAGACGACTCGCGCTCCTCATCGCCGGCGGGCCGCCGCTCTTGATCGGTGGTGGGTATGGGCTCTTTCTGCTGGTGACCATGACGATCGGACGAAACGCGCGCTGGAACTGAGGGCGCCGAGCAAATCGATATCGGAGCAGAGGCCGAGCCTCATGCGGCGCTACGCCCGCTCCATGTACTTGCCGGTCGAGGTATCGATGCGAATCTTCTCGCCCTGCTTGATGAACGGCGGCACGAGCAGCTCGTAGCCTGTTTCGACCTTCACCGGCTTGGAGACCGGACCCGCCGAGTCACCTCGCGCGGAGTCGTGCGCTTCGGTCACCGTGAGCACCACGCTCGGCGGAAAGGCGATGTCGATGATCGAGTTGTCATCCTCGCGCACGAGCGACTCCATCGACATGTTCTCGATCATGTAGGGGAGGTAGTCCTCGATCATGGCGCGCGGCATGGTGAACTGGTCGTAGTCCTCGTTGTCCATGAAGTGGTACTCGTCGCCCCCGGCGTAGAGATACTGGATCGACTTCCGGGTGATCTTGACCACCTCGATCTTCTCGCCGGAATTCCAGGTTTCGTCGATCACGCGCCCGGACTTCAGGTTCTTGAGCTTGGTGCGGACGAAGGCGCCGCCCTTGCCCGGCTTCACGTGCTGGTACTCGACCACGCGGTAGAGGTCGTTCTTGTGCTCGATCACCAATCCGTTCCGCAAATCCGCTGTCGTTGCCACCGCGCCCTCCGTCGATTTGTGTGCGTCTTCGTGCTCCGGGGGAGACTTCCAGGATGGGAACGCGATGTCAACTTCCGAGGCCGCGTCGCTCCGAAGGGATTGAACAGGCGCGGCCGGTCGGGCAAACTCGCGCCCGGCAACTCGCACCCGTACATCGAATTCAGCTCGACACTCCGGCGGAGGCTCGAATGCTCGCTCGCCTGCTTCTCGTGATTTTGTGCGTGGCCTCGCCCGCATGGGCGGCCTCGTGGAAGGAAGGGACCGTTTCGCGGCCCGGAATCGAGCTCCACTACCGCGAACGAGGCTCGGGCACGCCGATCCTTCTGCTCGCGGGCGGCCCCGGATTCTCCTCGCGTTATCTCGAGCCGGTCGCGGATTCGTTGGCGTCGGGTTGGCGCGCCGTCCTCTTCGATCAACGCGGCACAGGTGCTTCGCTCGCGGCGCTCGCGGATAGCGCCGACATGACGCTGCCCAACTGCATCGAGGACCTCGAGGCGGTTCGAGAGGCGTTGGGCCAGGATCGACTCATCGTGCTCGGCCACTCGTATGGCGGCATGTTGGCGATGGCCTGGGCGACGGAGCATCCCGAGCATGTGCGCGCGCTGGTGCTCCTCGGATCCGGCGGGCCTGACTTCGAGTTCGCGAGCTGGTTCAACGACAACATCGCGATGCGCCTTCGTCCCGAGGATCGCGAGCTCGGCAAGAAGTGGCGCGATTCCACCCTCGTCGCGGCCGATCCCGATCAGGCGGCGCTCGAGCGCTTCAAGGCGAAGGTCCCCGGCTACTTCTTTGATCACGACGCGGGGGTTGCGGCGCGCTCGATGTTCGCGCCGGGGGACTACCACCTGTGGGTGAACGCGGTGCTCTTCGATCACATGCAACGCGACGGCTTCGACCTCAAGCCGGCTCTCGCGCGCTGCACGGCGCCGGTGCTGGTGCTGCAGGGCAGGCAGGATCCTGTCGGCGAGCTAACCGCGATGAGCATTCAAAGCGCGATGCCCGGAGCGAAGGTGACCTTCCTCGAACGATGCGGGCACCTGCCCTGGATCGAGAAGCCGGCCGAGATGTACGCCGCGCTGCGAGAGTTCCTGAACGGCGTGAGCGGATAGCGTCCTCGCGGATGCCAGACGCGATCAGCTCGACGGCGGGCCCTTGAGCTCGATCACGTTGCCCTCGGGATCGTTCAGGTATACCGACGGGCCGTCGCCTTCCGGCTCAGACCGAGCGCCACCACGCGGTGAAGCTGATTCCTCTGGAGCCGGAGCGCTTGAAGTTGAGCCACAGATAAAAGGGGATGCTGAACCCGAGCCCACCGATCAGCGATAGCACCACGAACCATGGCCACTTGATTGAACCCGGCGGCCGCCGCGCGAAGAGAAACGCGAGGAGCCCGAGCGCCATGAGCGCGTCGATCATGAAGCCCAAGGCGAGGTGATTCTCCATCGCCGCCCCGAAGGAGTTGAACTCGCGAAGGAGCCAGTAGACGAAGAGCCCGTTCGGCACCAAAAGACCGAACAACGCGATGGCGAGCAGCATCCTCCTACCTCCACTTCCCCGGACAGGCTAAGGTCGTCGCCGGGCGAACAGGCATTCGAAGGAGAATCCATGATCGACAAGCCGGCGTTTCCATTCATCGCGTTTCTCGGCCTCGTGCTGCTCGCGGGGAGCGCATCCGCCGCGGAGCCTTCGTCCGAGCTCGTCCCTCGATCGGTCCTGTTCGGCAACCCGGTCAAGGAAGCGCCCGCGCTTTCGCCCGACGGTCGCCGGCTCGCCTATCTCGCGCCGGACGAGAAGGGCGTGCTGCAGGTCTGGGTGTCGACCCTCGCGGGCGACAGCACGTTCGCGGTGACCAACGATCCGCATCGTGGTGTCGGCTTCTATCTCTGGGCGGAGGACGATCGGCACATCCTCTACACGCAGGACAGCGACGGCGACGAGAACTACCATGTGTACTCTGCGAATCTCCAATCGAAAGTCGTGCGCGACCTCACGCCGTTCCAGGGAGTGCGCGCGCAGAATCTCCTGACCAGCCCCGCCAAGCCGAATGAGCTGCTGGTCGGGCTGAATCTCCTTCGGCGCGATGCCTTCGACATCTATCGAGTCGACCTGCAGACCGGCGCGGTGAAGCTCGACACCGAGAATCCGGGCGACGTGCTCTCGTGGACCACCGATCCCGAGTTCGTGATTCGAGCGGCGACCGCGTTCGATCCCAAGACCGCGGCCACGACCCTGCGCGTCCGCGACCGCGCGGACAGTCCCTGGCGCGATCTCGTCGTCTGGCCCTTCGAGAGCGGCACCATGTACGGCCAGGTGAACGGCGGCACGGTGGTGGTCGACTTCGCGGCGGATGGGCGATCGCTCTTCGTCGCCTCGGCGCTTCACTCGGAGATGCAGCGATTGGAGCGGCTGGACGCGAGCACCGGCGCGACGCTCGAGGTGCTGGCCGAGGATCCCAAGGCCGATGTGGCGGCGGGCGCTCTGACGCCGACCGACATGCGGCCCCTCGCGATGGTCGATCCGGTGCATCACACGATCGAGGCGGTCGGCTTCGAGTACGGCAAGGTCGAGTGGCGCTTCCTCGATGCGGCCGTGCGCGCCGATTTCGAGCGCCTATCCAAGACGTATCCGGGCGCTCTCCAGGTCGTGAGCCGCAGCCGCGACAACTCGACCTGGATCGTCTTGCAGTTGGTCGACGACGGTCCGTTGACCTATCTCCTCTACGATCGGGGCACGAAGGTCGCGAAGCTGCTCTTCCAGGATCGACCGGAGCTCGCGAAGTATCGTCTCGCGCGGACGCAGTTCGTGACCATCCCCGCGCGCGATGGCCTGACCCTGCCCGCGTATCTCACGCTGCCGCCCGACGGGCCCGCGAAGAATCTTCCGTTGATGCTCTATCCCCACGGCGGCCCCTGGATGCGCGACAGCTGGGGCTTCGATCCGACCGTGCAGCTCATGGCGACACGCGGTTACGCGGTGCTTCAGGTGCAGTTTCGCGGCTCGATCGGCTTCGGAACGAAGTTCCTGAATGCGAGCACGCGGCAGTTCGGCCTGGCGATGCAGGATGACCTGATCGACGGCGTCGACTGGGCGGTGAAGCAAGGCATCGCCGACCCCAAGCGACTCGGCATCATCGGCGTTTCAGCCGGCGGCTATGCGGCGCTTCGCGCGATCACCGAGTACCCCGACATGTTCTCCGCCGCGGTCGACCTCGTCGGTCCCTCAGACTTGAAGCTGCTCTTCACCACCATGCCGGCCGGATGGGGAGCGGTGAAGACGCGCTGGGTTCGCCGCATGGGCGACGTCGAGCATGACGAGGAGTGGAATCGAAAGCTCTCGCCGCTCTATCACGTCGAGAAGATTCGCACGCCGCTTCTGATCGGACAGGGCGCCAATGACCCGCGCGTCCGGATCGAGAACTCCGATCGGATCGTCGAGGCGATGCGCGCCGCGTCGATTCCCGTGAACTATCTGGTCTATCCGGATGAAGGCCACGGCTTCGCTCGGCCGGAGAACAACCTCGACTTCTTCGGGCGGGTCGAGGAGTTCCTCGCGAAGCATCTCGGGGGACGTGCCGAGCCGTGGGTGCGGATCGAGGGCGCGACGGGCGAGGAGCGATAGGGCTCGGAAGTTCATTCCGCTCACCGCACCCGCGGCTCCGACAAGGTGGCGCAGTGCGGTCCGCCGCCATTCCAGTTGAGCGGCGTCACGCGAAGGAACTCGATCGTCCGCCCGGGGAACGCGCCACTGAGTAGGTCACGAACCTGCTCTTCCACCTCACGCGGCGTGCCGTCTTGTACAAAGCTCGGCACGAGCACGAGCTCATTGGCGATCACGAGATTGAGGTAGCTCGCGGCCGCCACCTGAGTCACCTCGTCACCTGCCTTCCGCCCTTCGCTCGCGGGGAAGTTGCCGACCGTCCAGCTGCTCGACTCGTCCTCGTTCGACACCAGCTTCACCTTCCGTTCGAGCACGGACGGCATCGGGATCTTCACGAGCCGGAACGGCTTCCCATCCTGATCGGTCGAGGCGGCGAGAATGTCGTAGTTCGCCTGCATGCGCTCGTGGTTGATCCGATTGAGGGGATGCTCGGCCACACGCGATTCGTCCACCCACGCCAGCAAGATCGTGCTCGCGTCGGCGAAGCGGATGTACTCGTCGGTGTGCCCGCCGGCGCCGAGGCCGACGTAGTCGCCGTCGATGGTCGACATCTCGAGGGGATCCTCAGCGAGTCCGTTGGCCAGCCAGATCACCTTGGTCACGCCGGGGAAGCTCAGGAGCGCGGCTTCGATCTGGGCTCGGCTGCGCCCGGGATTACGTTCGAGCGCCAGCGGTTCCGTGATGAGGAGCACGCCCTTGCCGTTGACCTCGATGCACGCGTTCTCCAGGTAGAGCGACGTGGGGATGACCGCGGCCTTCTTGCTCTCGGCGAACCACAGATCGAGCGCGTCCTGACCATCATTGGCGTAGCTCGCGCACTTGGTCGCCCT
>CAZZAH010000271.1:0-6211 GCA_964652115.1 uncultured bacterium
GGCAGGATGTCGTGCGCGCCGTGGCAATCGGTGCAGTTGGGCGCGTCCTTGCTTCCGGCCGCGTGGGCCTGGCCGTGCACGCTGCCGGCGTAGACCGCTTGGGCATCGCCGTGACAGGTGGCGCAGTCGACCTTGGCCAGGCCTTCCGCGTGCGGGATCTCGGTCGCGTCTTGATGGCAATCGGTGCAGCTCATCTCGCCGTGCACGGAGCTGGAGAAGCCGGCCGCGCCGACGTAGAGCGAGACGTCCTTGCCCTCTGTGGTTTGCGTCGTGAGCGTCGCGTCGCGATGGCACTCGAGGCATTCGTCGTTGGTCAACGCGAACGCCGATGAGCTCCACCACAGACACGCCGCCAACAGCGCCGCACTGAGGCGTTTCATGGTTACCTCACTGTTCGGGGAACAGGTTCTTGAGGACCTCGGGATCGGGCTCTTCCATCGCGAGAAGCGAATGGCACGTGGAGCAGTCTTGGCTGATCGCCTCGCCCTCGGCGGTGGTGTGGTCCTCGTCATGGCAGCGGAAACACCCCGGGAAGTTCCGATGCCCGATGTGGTCCGGATAGGTGCCCCAACCGACGTTCATCGGAGGGAACACATTCTTGCTGTAGATCGCCTGCACCGCGGCCACGGTTCGATCCAGATCCTGCGCACGAGCGCCCGCGAGGTCGGGATACTGCTCGCGATAGAACGCGCGGAGCTTCTGATCGATGGCGGAGAGCGCCGCCGGCTTGTCCGGATACTCCGTGGTCAACGCGGCCAGCGCCTCGCGATGGAGGAAGGGGAAGTCGGTTGGGAGAGCATCGTTCGTCATCGCGTCGTCGATCGCGTCGCCCGGCATGCGATAGATGTGCGTCGGCCGGTTGTGGCAGTCGACGCAATCCATCGTGCGCGGCTCGATCCGCGCGATGCTGTCGGGTAGGGCCTCGCCGGTCCGGAGGCTCGACTGCCAGAACTCGCGCACCGTTCCATCCGAGGAACGACCCTTCACCCAGTAGATGTGCTCGCGCGATTCGTCCGAGCGGTACTCGACCGGATTCGCAACGTGCCAGTGGATCCCGCGTCCGACGTGCGCCTCGCTGCCGCCGCCACCGACCTTGAGCAAGAGAACCGACTTGAGCGGGGAGTTCGTCTCGTCGTCGTTGAAGTGCGTCTTCACCACCACGCGATCACCGACGAACTTGGTCGGCCAGTGGCAGTGCTCGCAGGTCTCGCGCGCCGGGCGGAGGTTGTGCACCGGGCTCGGAATCGGTCGCGGGTAGTTCTTGAGCAACGTGTGCCAGACCTGCTTCAGCCCGTTCATCTTCGCGGCGACGTAGGCATCGGCGCCCGTGCCGACGTGACAGTCGACGCAGGGCACGCGTTGGTGAGGGGAATTCTCGTGGGCGGTGAACTCAGGCTCCATGATCGGATGGCAGGTCTTGCCGCAGAACTCGGGGGTGTCCATGTGCTCCACCCCTTTGTAGGCCGCCAGCCCGACGATGCTCAGGTTGACCAGCGTCATGATCACGACGAAGACGAAACGGCTTCGCACCGTCGGGAGGTTCAGATCCATCACCGGGAAGGTGTCGGTGGTGAGGCCCGCCTTGAGTTGGCGCCGTCGAACGAGCCAACGCCCGATCGGCATGAGGATGAGCCCGAAGGCGAAGATCGCGGGCAAGAGGAAGAAGGTGAGGATCCCGAGGTAGGGGTTGACCTTGTTCCCGGTCACCTCCGTCGCCATCAGGACGACGATCAGCACCCCGGAAATGCTGGTGAGGTTGACTCCGATGAAGCCGACCGGGTGGCGGAGGGTTCGAGCGAAGAAGTCACGCGCTCCGGCGATCAAGCCAGGTTTGTTACCGGAGCCGTTCATGCGCCCTCCTCGTCATCACGTGCCTTGCTCTCGACCAGCCCCAAGAGAGAGTCCTCCAGCTTTTGAATGTCGAATGGTTTGCTCACGATCAAGTCGGCGATGCGTCGGAAGAGAGGTTCTGCCAGCTGAGCTTGATCGCCGTATTGGTAGGTGGTGACCAGGACCACGCGCGGAAGGCGCCGCCGAATTTCTAGCAGGAAACCAGGAGCGTAGTGATCGGGAAGCTCTGCCTCCGCGATGACCACATCAACGGTGTGTGCGTCGAGCACCGAAAGCGCCTCGCGCGCGGATCCTGCGGCCTCCACCTCAAACGCCTCAGCCAAGAAGTTGGCCACCGCGTTCCTCACGTCGGCGTCGGGGTCGACGATGAGGAGGCGGGCCTTGTTCCGGCGTAGGGGCATCATCACTGAGGAGCACACAAGTCGAGTGCCAGGCGAGAGGCGCTTCGACGTTCAGAAAAAGGGCATAAACAGTGGCTTTTCGTGCGGTGCCGGCAGCCGGGAGGAGGGCGGCTGCTTTCATGCCGGCTTCGGACTGGAATCCCTCTTTGCTGATTCCATGTCTCAGACCTTTCGGCTCTAAGGGCGAGACTTCAGCGAAGCTCGGATGAGCTGCCGTGCCTCGGTGAGCTCCTCGCCCTCGAGCGGAAGCCGCGGGGGTCGCGTGAGCGCGGAGCCGGCTCCGACCTCGGCTTGCGCGAGCTTGATCAGCTGGACGAACTTCGGAACGGTGTCGAGGCGCAGGAGCGGCAGGAACCACTCGTAGAGCGCGCGCGCCTCGTCGTTGCGTCCCGATGCCGCGAGAGCGAAGAGGCGAACCGACTCGGCGGGGAATGCGTTCACCAAGCCCGCGATCCAACCGACCGCGCCGGCCGCGATCCCTTCCAAGATGAGGTCATCCACGCCCACGAAGAGCGCGAGACGATCGCCGGCCAAGCGCCTGAGCTCGGTCACGCGGCGGATGTCGCCGCTCGATTCCTTGACCGCCTGAAGCTGGGGTACCTCCGACGCGAGGCGCTCGATCGCCTTAGGCAAGAGGTCGGTGCCGTAAGCGATCGGGTTGTTGTACAGCATCGCGGGCAGCGGCGTGGCGGAGAGGACGGCGCGGAAGTAGGTCTCCATCTCGAAGGCATCACCGCGATAGACATAGGGCGGCAGCACCATCAGACCGTCGACGCCAAGTGTCTCCGCCTCGCGCGCGGCCTCGATCGCCTGATCGGTGCTCAGGGCGGCGATCGATGCCACTAACGGGACGCGGTCGCGCGTGACCTCGCGGCAGAGCTCGAGGACGCGGCGCTTCTCCGCCGGCTTGAGCGTCGCCCCTTCGCCGAGCGAGCCGAGTGGGACGATGCCGGTGCATCCTTCGCGGATCATCCAATCGACATGCGTGCGCAGGGCTGCCTCGTCGACCTCGCCGTCGGGCGAGAACGGCGTGGTGATCGCCGGAAAGACGCCACTCCACTTCATGCTTCCACCTCCATCGTTGCGATCGATACGGGACGGAGCGGAGAGCGAACCGCGTCCGCGTCCCAACCGTGAATGTGCTCGAGCGCGCTGCCGCAGACTCGGCCTTGGCAGGGACCCATGCCGACGCGCGTGTAGAGCTTCGCCATGCGCGCCGACCACTCCGGGTGAAGCTGGCCCATGCGCACGTCCTCGCAGCGGCAGACGATCGTATCTTGGCGTGCGAGCGCGCGAAGCTCGGGACGAAGGGCGAACGTTGCCTCCATGCGTTCCATCAGCGGGCGGGCGCGTTCGCGTTCACGGATGGCCGCGTGCGAAGGCGCGAGGCCCAGCGCCGCGCGCGCCGCGATCTCGCCCGAGGCGAGCGCCGACTCGAGTCCCGCGATGCCGGTCGGCTCGCCCGCGCAGAAGACACGCGAAACGCTCGTCGCTTGACGTTCGTCCACCCGCACGAATCCGCGCTCGATCGCGCAGCCGAGGAGACGCGGCAGCTCGAGGTTGGGCACCAGACCATAGGCGCATCCCAGGAGATCGCACGCGATGCGGTGTTGCCCGCGGCGGTCTTGCACCACCACCGCCTCGACGCGGTCCGTGCCGAGGGCCTCGACCACCCATGCGTCGGTACGGTAAGGCGCGGACAGGAAGGCGAGTCGATACCGTGCCGCCTCGATCAACTTCGCGGGATGGCCGAGAAGATCGCGCGCGAAGCCGAGCACGCGCGATTGCGGCGCCTGCTCGAGCACGCAGGCGATCTCCGCCCCGGCTCGCGCCAGCGTCGCCGCGACCGGAAGGAGGAGCGGCCCGCTTCCACCCAGCACGACGCGCTTGTCGCGAAAGTCTACGCCCGACTTGTACAACGCTTGCGCGGCGCCGACGCCGACCACGCCGGGCAGCGTCCATCCGGGAAAGGGGAGGAAGCGCTCGCGCGCCCCGGTCGCGATCACGAGCAGGTCGAACTCGATGCGCGCCGGCTTGGTCGCGTGCTCGAGCCAGAGGGCGCCGCTCACGTCGGCGTCATGGACGGTGGCGGAGTCGAGGACGCGCGCGCCCGAACGCGCGAGGCGATCGAGCCAGGGTCGCGCCGCAGGAGGAGCCGCCTCGCGATGCCGCCAGATCTGGCCGCCGGGTCGCATACCGTCATCGATCAAGAGAGCGCTCGCGCCCGATTCCGCCGCGACGCAGGCGGCCGCGATGCCGGCCGGTCCCGCTCCGACCACCGCGATCCGCACGCCCGAAGGCAACGCCGCTGCGTCGTCGTGGGCCGTGGGATCTCCCTGCGCGAGGCAGGTGCGCACCTGCGAGACACCATCCACCGTCGCGCGGCACTCGAAGCAGGTGCCCATCGCGCACAGGGGTCCGCGCGGTTCGCCCGACACCGACACGCGCGTTTGAGGCGTGCCCTCATTCCAGAGTGTGGCCGCGATCGAGTGGCCGGGCGTGCGGTCGACGCTTCGATCGTTGACCCGGTGCCTAGGCATGCGCCATCTCCCGATGCGGCGTGAACGGCGTCGCGTCGATCGCCGGCTTCGCGCCGGTCACCAGGTCGGCCACGATCTCGGCGCTCGCCGGCGCGAGCGTGATGCCGAGCCCCTCGTGCCCCGCGTCCATGAAGAGCCCAGGCTCCCACTCGCCGAGTAGCGGCAGCTTGTCCGCGGTCGCCGGGCGAAAGCCGACCCAACTCCGAATCGCCGAGAGCGACGAGAGAACCGGAATGAGGGCGCTGGCGCGACGAAGCATGCGTGCTCGCACCGCGCGATGGATGCTCGGATCCCATCCGACGAACTCGCGCGACGAACCGATGAGGATCTGTCCCGTTCTGCGCGGCTGCACGTTCATCGCGACCGAGGCCGCTTCGTCGCCGTGCGCGCTCTTCAGGTACCCAAGCTCGACCAGCTGATGTCGGATGAGGCCGGGATGGCGATCGGTGATGACGAGGTGGCCCTTGCGCGGCTCGATCGGCACGCCAGGGGTGAGCCGTGGTGCGTAGGCGCCGGCGGCGTTGATCACGACCGGGGCCTCGATCGATCCGAAGTCGCCGCGCACGCGACCTCCCGCTGCTTCGCCCACCTCGACGCCGAGTCGAAGCTCGCCGCCGCGCGCGATCACGCGCTCGAGCAGGAAGCGCGTGACGGCCGGCGGATAGACGACGCGGTCTTCCGGCAGAAAGAGCCCGCCGGCCAAGCCGGGGCGGAGCGCGGGCTCGAAGCTCGCGAGGTCTTGCGAGGAGATAAGGTCGGCGGGTAGTCCGCGCGCGTGGAAGGTCTCGGCTTGGCGACGCGCGTGCTCCATCTCCTCGTCGTCCTCCGCGACCCAGAGCGTGCCGCAGGGATCATCCTCGCAGTCGGGCGGCATGGTCGCCGCCAACTCGCGCCAGAGCCGAACCGAGTAGGAGGTGATCTGGAACTCGACCTCCGGATTCTCCATCACCACGACGTGTCCCATGCCCGCGCCGGTGGTGCCACCCGCGGGGATGCCGCGCTCGAGCACGAGCACGCGAAGGCCACGCCGCGCGAGCGCATCCGCGCAGCACGCGCCGACGATGCCGGCGCCGACCACGATCGCGTCGGGTTTCATCGCGCGCCGAGTCCGTGGCAAAGGGGATCCCGCGGGTCGAGGAGCAGCGTGCTTCGCGCCGTGACGAAGGCGCGCCCGCGAATGTGCGGAGTCAGCTGCCCGTCGTCGTTGGTCAACCAGGCGTGAAAGAGTCCATCCGCGATGCTCTCCTGCCGCCACTCGGTTCCGATCGCGAGCTCGCCGCGCGCGTGCAGCACCGCGAGCTTGGCCGAGGTGCCGGTGCCGCAGGGTGAGCGGTCGTACGCGCCGCCGGGACAGAGGACGAAGTTTCGGCTGTGGTTTCGCGGGTCGCGCGGCGGGCCGAAGAGCTCGACGTGATCGAT
>CAZZAH010000272.1:0-6182 GCA_964652115.1 uncultured bacterium
AAGAGCGGAGCTTCAACATCCTCGAGATCGCGACGCTTTACTTGGATCCACAAGCCGATCCCGTGCTCATGCGCCGGGCGATCGAGATCGAGGCGCTGTCCCCTCTCTGGCGCGAACGGTTCGCCGCGCGGATCGGAGTTTAGCGATGGCGCGAAGCCCCCAACCGATCCTCGATCCGGAATCGCAGCGCCTGGCCGAGGACACGGCGCGAGAGAAGAACTGGAAGCGCTGGGGCCCCTACCTCGCCGAACGACAGTGGGGCACGGTGCGCGAGGACTACTCCGCCGACGGCAGCTGCTGGGACTACTTCCCCCACGAGCACGCGCGCTCGCGTGCCTATCGCTGGGGAGAGGACGGGCTCCTCGGCATCGCCGATCGCGAAGGCCGTCTCTGCTTCGCCCTGGCGCTCTGGAACGAGCGCGATCCGTATCTGAAGGAGAGGCTCTTCGGGCTCAGCGGACCGGAAGGGAATCACGGCGAGGATGTGAAGGAGGCGTACTTCTACCTCGACTCCACGCCGACGCACTCCTATCTGAAGGGCTTGTACAAGTACCCGCAAGAGGCCTTCCCCTATCAGCGTCTTATTGACGAGAACCGGAAGCGCGGCTCGAGCGATCCCGAGTTCGAGCTGGCCGACACCGGCGTCTTCGATCAAGGGCGCTACTTCGATGTACAAGCCGAGTACGCGAAGGCCGCCCCGGACGACATCCTGATCCGCCTGACCGTGTCGAATCGCGGGCCGGAAGCGGCCCCGCTGCATCTCTTGCCGACCCTCTGGTTCCGCAACACCTGGTCGTGGGGTCGAGTGGGCGAAGGCTACTGGCCGAAGCCCAAGATCGAGCGCGAGGGTCCGACCACCTTGCGCGCGGCGCATGTGTCGCTCGGCGCCTTCCGCCTCGACGCCGATCTCGCGAGCATCGAGGAGATGACCCTCCCGGCGATGCCGGAGGCGCTCTTCACCGAGAACGAGAGCAACGTGGCGAAGCTCTTCTGGGTCGAGAATCCCGAGCCCTTCGTGAAGGACGCGTTCCACGATGTCGTGGTGCACGGGAGGACCGGCGCGAGCAATCCTGAGGAGGTCGGAACCAAGGCGTCGTTCCACTACTCGCTGCATGTTCCGGCCGGCGCGACGGTGACCATCCAGCTGCGTCTTCGCGCCGAGCGCGAGGTGAACGTCAAGCCCTTCGGGCCAGCCTTCGATCGCATCTTTCGGGATCGGCAGGAGGAAGCGGAGCTCTTCTACGCCTCGCGCGTGCGGAAGACGGCCGGCCAGATCGAGCGCGGAGCCATCCGCCAGGCCTATGCCGGGCTCCTCTGGAGCAAGCAGTTCTATCACTACGTGGTGAAGGACTGGCTCGAGGGCGATCCGGCGCAGCCACCGCCCCCTGTCGGCAGGAAGTCTGGCCGGAACGCCGACTGGGGACATTTGTACAACCGTGACATCATCTCGATGCCCGACAAGTGGGAGTATCCCTGGTACGCGGCGTGGGACTTAGCCTTTCACATGCTCCCCTTCGCGCGGATCGATCCCCATTTCGCGAAGGAGCAGCTCCTGCTCTTGCTCCGCGAGTGGTACATGCATCCGAGCGGGCAGATCCCGGCTTACGAGTTCGCCTTCGGCGACGTGAACCCGCCGGTCCACGCCTGGGCCGCTTGGCGCGTGTACAAGATGACCGGACCGCGCGGCCGCCGGGACCGCGCCTTCCTCGCTCGCGTCTTCCAGAAGCTGATGCTGAACTTCACCTGGTGGGTCAACCGGAAGGACGTCGAGGGGAAGAACATCTTCGCCGGCGGCTTCCTCGGCCTGGACAACATCGGGATCTTCGATCGCTCGCGGCCGCTGCCGACCGGTGGGCACCTGGAGCAGGCCGACGGTACCGCGTGGATGGCCTTCTACTGCGTCACGCTGCTATCGATCGCGCTCGAGCTCTCCTTCTACGATCCGGTCTATGAGGACGTGGCTTCCAAGTTCTTCGAGCACTTCGTCGCGATCACCGACGCGATCAACACCCTCGGCGGCACCGGCCTCTGGAACGAGGCGGACGGCTTCTACTACGACCAGCTGCACAGCGACGGACGCACGGTGCCCCTTCGTATCCGCTCGATGGTGGGGCTCATCCCGCTGATCGCGGTCGAGCTGCTGGATGAGGAGAAGCTCGAGCGGCTGCCCGGATTCCGCAAGCGCTTCGAGTGGTTCCTCGCCAATCGGCCGGAGCTCGCGCGTCATATCACGACGGCGCCGCAGGATTCAGGCGTGCGCGGCTTTCTCCTCTCGGTCGCCTCGCGCGAGCGCCTGGAGCGCGTGCTGCGCTATCTCCTCGATGAGGAGGAGTTCCTCTCCCCCTTCGGCGTACGCTCGCTCTCGCGCGTGCACCGGACGAAGCCCTTCACGCTTCGCGTCGACGGGCAGGAGTATCGCGTCGAGTACCAGCCGGGCGAATCGAACAGCAGCATGTTCGGGGGAAATTCCAATTGGCGCGGTCCGGTCTGGTTTCCCGGCAACTATCTCTTGATCGAGGCGCTTCAGCGCTATCACCACTTCTACGGGGAGAGCTTCCAGGTCGAGTGTCCGGTCGGCTCCGGACGGATGATGAATCTGGCCGAGGTCTCGCGCGAGCTCTCGTCCAGGATGGCGCGGCTCTTCCTGCCCGACGCGCAGGGCAAGCGGCCGTGTCATGGTGACGACGCACGCTTCGCCTCCGATCCGCACTGGAAGGACCTCGTCCTCTTCCACGAATACTTCCATGGCGAGACCGGGCGCGGTCTCGGCGCCAGCCATCAGACCGGGTGGACCGCGCTCGCCATTCGATGCCTCGAGGATCTGGCGCGCGGACCCGCCGACGAGGCGACGTCCGATTCCGAGTGGGCCGAGGTGCTGCCGATTCCGCGACCGCGTCGGCGTCGCGCCGAGGGTGAAGCGACGCCGCGACGCCGGGAGAGTGAGCGAGCCTAGGAGGCCCGGTGAGCGATCGCAGAAGACAGGAATGGCTCGAGGCAGACGGGCTCGGCGGCTTCGCCTCCGGAACCGCCTCCGGCATCCGGACGCGGCGATATCATGCGCTCCTGCTCGCGGCCAGCACGCCGCCGACCGGACGCTTCGTGTTGGTGAACGGGCTCGACGCGCGCGTCACCCTAGACTCCGCGACCGTCGCGCTCTCGAGCCAGTGCTACACGCCCGAGGTGATCGAACCCGACGGCGAGTCGAGGATCGAATCCTTCTCGAGCGAGCCCTGGCCGCGCTGGCGCTATCGCCTGCCGGATGGCCGAGTGATCGAGCACGAGATCTTCGTTCGTAAAGGCTCTCCGCTCGTCTGCCTCTCCTGGTCCCTGGTGGGAGAGGCGAAGGCAGGGCGCGCGGAGCTGATCGTGCGGCCCTTCTTTTCGGGGCGCGACTATCACGCGCTCCAGCGCGAGAACGCGGGCTTTTCCTTCACCGCGACCGCAGTCGAGCATGGGCACCGCTGGCAAAGCTACGAAGGGGTGCCCGGCGTGGTCGCGCTCTCGAACGGCGAATTTCGCGAGGCGCCCGCGTGGTACCTCAACTTTCTCTACTCCGAGGAGCGCGCGCGCGGCCTCGACCACATCGAGGATCTAGCCTCGCCCGGTGAGCTCTCGTTCGACCTCTCGCGCGGCCCCGCGCTCCTCGTCTTCACGACCGAGGACGAGCACGCCGCGCGCGGGCCGATCGAGTCGATCGAAGCCCTCCACGCCGAGCTCAAGCGCGCGGAGGAAACCCGACGCGCGGCCTTCGCCGGTCCTCTCGAGCGCGCCGCCGACGCTTACTTGGTCAAGCGCGGCCGTGGCCTCTCGCTCATCGCCGGCTATCCCTGGTTCGCGGATTGGGGCCGCGACACCTTCATCGCGCTACGCGGGCTCTGCTTGACGACGCATCGCTTGCCCGAAACGCGACAGATCCTCCTCGAGTGGTCCGGGCTCGTCTCCGACGGCATGCTGCCGAATCGCTTTCCGGACTCCGGGGATCAGCCCGAATACAACTCGGTCGACGCGTCGCTCTGGTTCGTCATCGCGGTGGGCGAGTTCGTTCGAGCGTGGCAGGCGGACCGCGGCCCGTTGCCGGCCGCCGATCACGCGCCGCTCGCGAACGCGGTGACCGAAATTCTGAACGGTTACGCGCGGGGCACGCGCTACGGCATTCGCCTCGATCGCGACGGGCTCTTGGCCTCGGGCCAGCCTGGCGTGCAGCTCACCTGGATGGACGCCAAGGTCGGCGACTGGGTGGTGACGCCGCGCACCGGAAAGGCGGTCGAGGTACAGGCGCTCTGGCTGAACGCGCTGCGCATCGGATGCGATCTGCTCGCGACGTCGGGCAAGGCATCGCAGCTCGACGCGTGGCGCGAGTGCTACGTGCTCGGCGTTCAATCCTTCCAGCGACGCTTCTGGTTCGAGGACGGCGGCTATCTCTTCGACGTGGTCGATGTCGAGCACCGCGCCGGCACCGAGGACGCGACCTTCCGCCCGAATCAGATCTTCGCCGCGGGCGGCCTGCCGATTCCTCTCCTGGACGGCGATCGCGCGCGTCGCGTGGTCGAGGAGGTCGAGTCGAGGCTTTGGACCCCGCTCGGACTTCGCACCCTCGCGCCGGGCGAGCCGCGGTATCGCGCGCACTACGAGGGCAACGTCCGCGATCGTGACGGCGCCTACCATCAGGGCACCGCGTGGGCCTGGCTGCTCGGTCCGTTCATCGAAGCGTGGGTGCGAGTGTGGGGAGGCACGGAAGAGTCGAAGCTCGAGGCGAGGCGCCGCTTTCTGGCGCCGCTGCGCCGTCATCTCGATGAAGCCGGGCTCGGTCATGTGTCGGAGATCGCCGATGGCGATCCGCCACATACGCCGCGCGGTTGTCCCTTCCAGGCATGGTCGCTAGGAGAGCTTCTCCGCATCGAAGCGTTCCTCGCCCCGGCCGGACGCCCCGAGCTCGAGCCCGCCGTCAGCGGGATTCAACGCGCGCCGAGCGGTGCGGCGTAGGAGGACCGATGGACGTGTCCCATGAGGCGGTGCGGAACGCGCAGCTCCGCGGCCGGCAGCTCTTCTGCGGTCTCGAGCTGTTCGCCGCTCCCGGCGCCCTCGTTCCTCGCGCGGAGACGGAGATCCTCGCGCGAACGGCGGCGGAATCTCTTCGCGAGCGCACCGAATGGGAGCTGCGCTTGATCGACATGTGCTGCGGCTCCGGCAACCTCGCGTGTTACCTCGCGTCCGAGCTCGAGCGCGCGCAGGTTTGGGCGGCGGACTTGACCGAGCCTTGCGTCGAGCTCGCGCGGAGGAACGTCGCCCACCTCGAGCTCAAGGACCGCGTCCATGTGCTCGGTGGCGACCTTTTCGCCGCGCTTCATGGGCTCGAGCTCGAGGGCACGATCGACGCGGTGATCTGCAATCCGCCCTACATCTCGACCGGCAAGCTGGCGACAGAGAGCGCGCCGCTCCTCGAGCACGAGCCGCGCGAGGCCTTCGACGGCGGCCCGTACGGACTGTCGATTCACCAGCGCGTGATCGCGGAAGCGCCCACCTACCTCAAGCCGGGCGGCCGGCTCTTCCTCGAGTTCGGGTTGGGGCAGGAGAAGCAGATCGAGAAGCTCTTCGAGCGCGCGAAGCGCTATGACGAGTTCCGCACCGTGCCCGATGCGTCGGGGAATCCGCGCGTGGCCGCGGCGCGCCTCGCCTAGTCGAACCGCGGGCACCGATCCCTTCCCGCGCGCTCGCTCGAGCGATCAGCTGCGGCGGCGCACCCAGTTCGCGATGGTGGAGTAGTCACCGTCGCCGAAGCCGCCGGTGAGCGCTTCCTGGAAGATCGCATGCACCGCTTCGTGCGCGGGCAGCGAGAGGCCGGCTCGATCCACCTCCTCGTCGAGCAAACGAAGGTCCTTCGCCATGCTCTTGAGCGCGAAGTGAAGCGGTGGAGGGCCCGCGAGGAGCGCCTCCGACTTGTCCCACATCGGCGAGGCGAGCGCGCTCGACTGGATGATGGAGACAATTGCGCGCGGATCGAGCTTGAAGGCCTCGGTCAAGGCAAGGGTCTCGCCCAACGCTTCGACGTAACGCGCGAGGAGCATGTTGAAGATCAGCTTGGCCGCGCTGGCCGCGCCGATCGGGCCGAGTGGATGGATCGCCTTTCCGAGAAGGCGCAAGATCGGACGCGCGCGTTCGATGGTGTCGTCGTCGCCGCCGGC
>CAZZAH010000273.1:0-6135 GCA_964652115.1 uncultured bacterium
TGCCATCGGGCGCCCAGATCAGTGCGCCGAGCGGTCCGGTGTGATCCTTGGTCAGCTGCTTCGCCGGGCCGCCACCCGGCGCGCCCCCATTTGCGGGGCCGATCCAGATCTGCTCCTCGCCCGACTGATCCGACACGAAGGCGATCTGCTTACCGTCGGGCGACCAGGCCGGATACTGGCATCGACTCCCCGGCTGTGACGCCACCACTCGCACGTCGCCGTGCTCGACCGGCGCGCTCAGGATCTGCCCGCGGGTCGAGACCAGGAGCCGCTTGCCGCTCGGTCCAAAGGCCGTACCGAAGAGATTCTTGAGCCCCTGTACACGTCGCTCGCGCGCGTGCACGCGATCGGAGTGGAGGTCGATTTCAAGATCCTCGGCCTTGCCGGTCGCTGGGTCGTAGAGCGCCAGGCCCTTGCCGTGCGAGAAGACGATCCGCTTGCCGTCGGTGCCCGGATAGCGCACGTCGAAGTCGGTGTAGCTCGTCGCCGCCTTCACCGCGCCGCTGGCCGGATCGAGCTGATAGAGATTCGCGAGCCCTTCGCGCTCCGACACGAAGTAGATCGAGCCATCGACCCAGACGGGCTCGGTGTCGACGCCCGGGTCGGTCGTCAGCTGCTTGAAGCTCCCGGCGCCTAGGTCGGCCAACCAGATGTCATCCGCCTCGCCGCCGCGATAGCGCTTCCAGTGTTGCCACTCCGCGCTCACCGGGACGTAGGCCACGCGCCTTCCGGTTTCGTCCATCGATGCGAATGCCGCGTACGGGATCGGCAGAACGTGCGGGCTCCCGCCGACCGCCGGCACTGCCCAGGGCCGCTGCCGCTTCCCTGGATCGTTCCGCTGTGAGCGATAGATCACGTCGTGCCCATCGGGAGTCCAACCCTGCACCACCACGCCATACGGATCCCAGGTCAACCGGCGCGGCATCCCGCCCGACAGGTCCATCACGTAGACGTCGTTCCCGCCGTCGTACTGCGCGGAGAAGGCGATGCTCTTCCCGTCAGGCGAGAAGAAAGGCGCTCCCTCGTAGCCATCGGCCGAGGTGATCCGCGCCGCGGTGTGCTGCGAGATCGAGCCGAGCCAGAGGTCGCCCTCACTGCCGAAGACGATCTGGTCGCCGTGAATGTCGGGGCGGCGAAGAAACTGAGGTGGCGCGGCGGCGTGAGTCTCGAAGGGAATGGAAAACGCGGCGAGGAACGCGAGCGCGAGCAGTGAGCGAACGGACATAGCTTCTCCCATGCGCGGGCGAGTTGTGGGTTCGAGAGCGCGGGGAAGTTAGCACGGCACGAGAGCTCGGAGCACGCGAGGTTCCCGCGGAGATGGCCCGATCCGTCCGGTCTTTGTCCGTGGCCCAGGCACTGCATCGACCTAAGATTCGCCCATGGTCGCACGTTCAGAGCAGCTCGCGGCGGCACGCCCGATCCCGCGCCGCGTCCTCGTCCTGCTGCTGCCGTCGATCCACGCGCTCGACTTCGCCGGACCGGTGCAGGCTATCTACGAGGCGAACGGCTTCGGCGCGAGCTACGAGCTTCGCTTCGTCGGCGCGAAGACCGAGGTAAGGAGCGCGCAGGGCTTCCACCTCGCGCGGATCGAGCCGCTGCCCAGGATCACGTCCGACGACTGGGTGGTCGTGCCGGGCATCGCATCCAGCACGCTCGATCGAATGGTTGCGCCGCTCGACTGGCTGCGCGAAGCCGGCACGAACGCCGGACGTGTGAGCGCGATCTGTTCGGGTGCCTTCGTGCTCGCGCGCGCGGGCCTTCTCGCGGGGAAGCGCTGCACGACGCATTGGAAGCTGATCGAGCGGCTGGCGGAGTGGAGCCCGAGCTCGCGCGTGCTCGAGAACCGGCTCTTCGTGCGCGACGGCAACATCACGACCAGCGCAGGCGAAAGCGCGGGCATCGACATGACGCTCGCGACGATCCAAGGCGACTGGGGCCCCGCGCTCACCACCAAAGTCGCGCGAGAGATGGTCGTCTACCTACGTCGAAGCGGCGACAGCGGGCAGGAGTCGATCTATCTCCAGCATCGCGATCATCTCCACCCGGGCGTGCATCGCGTGCAGGACTGGATCGTCGAGCACAGCGACGAGCGACCGACCTTGGACGGACTGGCCGAGGTCGCTGCCATCAGCTCGCGCCATCTGACGCGGCTCTTTCGCGAAGCGACCGGCGTAACGCTGAGCGCGTACACGCAGAGGGTGAAGCTCGAGGTCGCGCGCTCGCTCGCCGCCGACCACGCACTTTCCCTGGAATCGATCGCCGCGCGCTGCGGATTCGCCGACGCGCGTCAGCTGCGCCGTTTGTGGCGCGCCCACTACGGCTCGAGCCTCGGCCGCGAGCGAGGTCGAGCGCGCACGAGCTCGTGACCGCTTCCGTGCACAACGAACGAGGAGGAACGAATGATCGAGAAGCTCGAGCTCGCCGCACTTTGGCCCTTGGCCGTGGGAATCTCCGCGCTCGTGTTCGGGACGATTGCGGCCGGCAACGCCTCCGCCACGCCGCAAGACGAAGCAGCGAGCGCCCCGGACAAGGGCCGAACGCCTTACACGCGCAACGTCGCGATCTGCATCTGGAACGGCGCCGAGATCCTCGACTGGGCCGGGCCGAGCGAGGTCTTCGCCGCGGCGGGCAACATCGCGACCGACTCGGACGCGCCCGCGTTTCACGTCTACACCGTTTCGAAGACGAAGGACCCGATCGTGAGCCAAGGCTTCATCGACGTCCTTCCCGACTACTCGATCGCCGATGCGCCGAAGCCCGACATCGTGGTCTTCCCAGGTGGAGGCGGTAAGTCGGTCCTCGACGACCCGGAGTTCTACGCCTGGGCGGCCGGCGCGGCGAGGGACGCAGAGGTCGCGCTCTCGGTCTGCACCGGCGCGTTCATCTTGGCGAAGGCAGGGATGCTCGACGGCAAGTCAGCGACGACCTGGTACGGCGTGATCGATCAGCTAGAGCAGCAGTACCCGAACACGCGCGTCATCCGCGGCACGCGCTGCGTCGACAACGGGCAGGTGGTCACGACTGCCGGCGTGTCGGCCGGGATCGACGGCGCGCTGCACGTCGTGGCGCGGCTCCTCGGCAAGCCGATCGCCGACCTCACCGCGCAGTACATGGAGTACCACTGGACGCCGGATGCGTACCTGGCGCAGACCTACCCGCTGTTAAACCCGAGCCTCGATCTGCGCGGGCAAGAACGACAGCTCGCGGCGATCGATGCGCGCTTCGGAGCGCTGGCGGCGAAGTTGTCGGCGCCGTCGAGCTCGATCGCACGATAGTCCCAGAGCTCAACGCACGCCGGCCGACACCCTAGCCGCTGTCGACCCAACGGCCGGCACCCGGCGCAGCCGTTTCCTCGCGTGCGCGCGCCGTACGCCGGTGTGCGCACGCGTGTGAAGCCCCCTCGGCGCCGCCGCTCCTCTCCTGAGCCACGGGTCGGACGACCGCCAACCCACTCTCCCCCAACACCCGCGCGCAACGCACCTCGCCTCCTCCCCCTTGGCACGCCCCTTTGCACGCGAGACAGGAATGGCCCGCGGAACGCGATCACGCGACCAGAGACACGCGGCAACGACGACCGGCCACTCCACCCCAGGAGGAGAACATGCACCATCACTCGCCGCGCTCGGCGGTTCCGATCGCGCGACTCGACCGGGCCGCCACGATCTTCATCGGTCTCGTGTCGCTCGCCGCGATCGCGCCGGAGGAGGCCACGGCCCTGCCCCTGATCGACCCGATCACCCCAACGACCCAGCTGAACGGCGTCGTGTCCGGCGGCTTCTTCGGCCACGCCGCGGTGACGGCCGGCGACCTCAACGCCGACGGCTTCTCCGACCTGATCGTGGGTGCGCCGACCTACACCGGCGACTTGAGCAACGAGGGTGCCTTCTCCGTCTTTCTCGGTTCGCCGGCCGGCACGTCGCTGACGCCGTTCGCGGTGCGAGAGGGCAATGAGGCCGGCGCGCGAATGGGCGAGTCGGTCGCGTGCCTGGGTGACGTCAACGGTGATGGATTTCAGGACATCGCGGCCGGCGCGATCAACGCGGGCGCGGGCAATGAAGGTCAGGTGCAGATCTATCTCGGGACGCCCGCCGGCATCGCGGGACACGCGACCCGAGTGTTGGACGGCACCCAGGCAAACGCCGCGTTCGGCGCCTCCGTCGCCGGCGCGGGCGACGTCAACAACGATGGATTCCAGGATCTGCTGGTCGGCGAGTACAACTTCGACAACGGCCAGTCGAATGAGGGACGCGCCCTCCTCTACCTCGGATCAGCTAGCGGGATCGGCTCCGTTCCCGCTTGGACTTTCGAATCGAACGTCGCCAACGCGCAACTCGGCTACGAGGTCTCGACCGCCGGTGACGTCAACGGCGACGGCCGCGACGATGTGATCATCGGCTCCTTTCAATTCAGCAACGGACAGAACGCGGAAGGCGCGGCCTGGGCTTTCCTCGGCACCGCCTCCGGTCTCGCCTCCGTCCCGATCTGGGTTACCGAGGGGAACCAGACCGGCGCACACTTCGGCAACGCGGTGGCGAATGCCGGTGACGTTAACGGCGATGGCTATGCCGACGTGTTGGTCGGCGCGCCGCTCTTCGACAACGGACAGACCGACGAGGGCCGCGCCTACCTCTTCCTCGGCGGCTCGAGCGGATTGGCGAGCAGTCCGCAGATCACGATGGAAAGCAACGTCGCCGGCGCGCAGCTCGGCTCCTCGGTCGGGACGGCGGGCGACATCAACGGCGACGGGTTCGCCGACTGGGTGATCGGCGCGCCCAAGATCACCGGCGATCAGACCGAGGAAGGGAAGGTCTTCCTCCACCTCGGACGGAGCTTCATCGGATCGAGCGCGCCGGCCTTCACCCTCGAGCGCCAGCAGTCGTTTGCCGGCTTCGGCTCCGCGGTCGGCACGGCGGGTGATGTGGACGGCGACGGGTTCTCGGATGTCGTGATCGGCGCACCGATCTTCGATGGCGCCGGCTCCAACGACGGCGCGGTCTTCGTGTATAAGGGTGCCGCCGGACCGCCGACGAGCTCACCGTCCTGGACGCGATCGGGCACGGTCGACGAATCTGCCTTTGGATTCGCCGCGCAGAGCGTCGGCGACGTCAATGGCGACGGCTACGACGATGCGGTGGTGGGCGAACCGTACTTCGAGGTCGGAAGCACTACCCCAGGCCGGGCCACGCTCTACCTCGGAAGCAGCTCGGGGCTTGCCGCGACCCCGAGTCAGTCGGTCACGCCCGCGTCCACGACCGAGAGCTTTACCGGCTTCGGCCTCTCGATCGCACGCGCGGGTGACGTCAACGGCGACGGCTTCGACGACGTGTTGATCGGTGGGAGCTCGTATGACGGCCTCACCGGATCCGATCTAGGCATGGTCGAGCTGTGGATCGGCTCCCAGGCCGGCCTGGTCTTCCGCGAGGTCTGGTTAGGACAGAGTGACAACGACGTGCTCGGCGAGGCGATGGCCGCTGCCGACGTCAACGGCGACGGATTCTCCGATGTGATCCTGGGATACCCGTGGACCTTCGATCACGGAGTGTTCGCTCGCGGCCGCGTCAGGGTATTCCAGGGTTCGCCGACCGGGCCCGATCAGTATGCCGACTGGATCTTCTCCGGCGAGGTGGGCGCACGGGGCTTTGGCAGCAACGTTTGCCGCGCGGGCGACGTGAACGCCGACGGCTACGAGGATGTGCTCATCCGGCAGCTCATTCGGGAGGGTCGACCCGAGGACGGCCGCGGATTCGTATCGCTCTATCTCGGGGGCGAGTACGGATTGGGCGGTGCTGCGGCCTGGACCGCCGAAGGCGAAGCACCGCAGGAAGCGTTGGGCGACGAGATGAACGGCATCGGCGACGTTAATGGCGACGGCTTCGCCGACGTCGCGGTGCGGGAGCAGCACGGCCCGGCCTTCGCCGCGGGAAAGGTGTTCGTGTATCTCGGCAATGCGTCCGGATTGCCCGCGAACCCAGCCTTCGTGACCTCCGGTGTTACGGAGGAGAATCTTGGTCAGTCGATCGCTTGCGCGGGTGACGTCAACGACGACGGCTACTCCGATCTTTTGCTCGGCTCGCCCTCCTACTGGCATCAGGATGTCGCCGGCTTCGCCTCCATCTACTTAGGCGGCCCCGACGG
>CAZZAH010000274.1:0-5281 GCA_964652115.1 uncultured bacterium
GAGCTGACGGCGGAGCGCGCCGAGTGTCCCATGGCGAACTGGATCGTCGACGTCATGCGCGCGGCCAGCCAGTCGGACATCGCGTTCCAGAACCCGGGAGGCGTTCGCGCATCGATCAACGCCGGGCCCATTCGCTACGCCGACATCTATCGCGTCATGCCCTTCGACAACACCATCGTGATCGCCCGCATGCGCGGCGCCGAGGTGAAGAGCTACCTCGAAGCGATTGCGGAGCGAGATGGATTCCTCCATCCGTCCGGACTGCGTTACACGATTGACTACGCGAAACCGGAAGGTGAACGCGTCACGGAGATCACCCTCGACGGCGGCGCCCCGCTCGACCTCGCGCATGAGTACAAGGTCGCGGTGAACAACTTCATGGCGCAGGGGGGCGATCATCTGCCCGTGCTCACCGGGCAACCGAACGCCAGCGAGACGGGGATACTTGTGCGCGAGGCGATGGCCAAAGCCTGTCGCGCGGCGGGCACTCCCATCACCGCGAAGGTGGAAGGCCGAGTGACCCAGCGAAAGGCCTAGGCGTTACTCCGGTATCCAAAGGAGAAGGCATGGAGCGCAGGCGAGCATCCGATTACCCGCAGGAGTTGTTGGACCTCTTTCACGAGTACCAGCACGGCGATATCGACCGCCGTGCCTTCCTGGACCGCGCGATCAAGTTCGCGGTCGGGGGCCTGACCGCCGCCGCGATCTTCGATAGCCTGAAGCCTAACTACGCCTGGGCGGAGCAGGTGCCGCCGGACGACAAGCGCATCACCGTGGGCCGCGAGTCCGTGCAATCCCCCGACGGCAATGGCTCCATCAAGGGGTACCTGGCTCGTCCGGCGAAGGCAGAGAAGGCTCCCGTCGTTCTCGTCGCTCACGAAAACCGCGGACTCAACCCCTACATCGAGGATGTGGCGCGCCGCCTCGCGCTCGCCAACTTCATCGCCTTCGCGCCCGACGGCCTGACCTCGGTCGGCGGCTATCCGGGCGACGACGAAAGGGGCGCCGCAGCGTTCCGCACGGTGGACGGCGCGAAGATGACCGAGGACTTCGTCGCCGCGGCCAAGTGGCTGAAGGGGCGCCCCGATTCCACCGGTAAGCTGGGCGCGGTCGGCTTCTGCTTCGGCGGCAAGATCGTAAATCAACTGGCGGTGCGGCTGGGCGCGGAGCTGAACGCCGGGGTCGCCTTCTACGGGCGCCAGGTCGACGCGAGCGATGTGCCTAAGATCTCCGCTCCGCTCTTACTGCACTACGCGGGCAATGACGAGGGGGTCAGCGCCGGCATCGCCAGCTTTGAAGCAGCGCTCAAGGCCAACAAGAAGGTCTATACGACATTCATGTACGAGGGCAAGCAGCACGGCTTCCACAACGACACCACGCCGCGCTACGACGAGGCGGCGGCCAAGCTCGCCTGGACGCGCACGCTCGAATTCTTCAACAAGTACCTGCGAACCTAGATCGTGATGTGCCTAGATCGTGATGTGATACCCGGCGTCCACGAAGAGCGTCTCGCCGGTGATCCCGCTCGATAGCGGAGAGAGCAGGAACAGCGCCGCCATCCCCACCTCGTGCGGCACGATGTTCCGCCGAAGCGGCGCCTTCTCCGAGTGATGGCCGAGCATGCTGCTGAATCCGGTGATGCCGCGCGCCGAGAGCGTGCTCACCGGCCCCGCCGAGATGCAGTTGACGCGCACGCCGCGCGGCCCGAGCTCGAGCGCGAGCTGCCGCGTCGCCTGCTCGAGCGCCGCCTTGGCCGTCCCCATCACGTTGTAGTTCGGCACCGCGCGCTGCGCCGCGATGTAGCTGAGCGAGAGGATCGACGCCCCCGCCTCCATCAGCGGCAGGGACCGATGGGTCAGCGCGAGCAGCGAGTAGGCGCTGATGTCGAGCGCGAGGTGATAGCCGTCGCGGCTCGTGTCGTAGAAGGCCCCTTCCAGATCTTCCTTCTTGGCGAAGGCGATGGCGTGGACGAGGTAGTCGATGCGGCCCGCCTTGTCGCGCAGCTCGGCGAAGGCGCGGTCCATGCTCTCGTCCGAGGCGACGTCCATCTCGACCAGCACCGTTTCCGGGATCTCGTGCGTGAGCTTGGCCACGCCGTCGCGGAAGCGCTCGCTCTGGTAGGTGACGAGCAGGCGCACGCCGGAACGGGCGAGCTCCTTCGCGATCGCCCACGCGAGGCTTCGATGGTTGGCGACGCCCGTCACGAGCGCGGTCTTGCCGGTTAGATCGATCGTATACATCGGGACCTCCCTGGAGCCGGGTTAGAGGCAGGTCTATTAGGGCAAAGATGCCGAACCGCGCAACAAGTGAATCGAACCCTCAACCGAGCGCGTCGAAGAGCGCGGCCAGGGCGCGCGAGCCTCGATCGATTTTCCGATAGGTCGGGATCCCTCCGCGCTGAAGCACCTGGACCAGCTCGTCGTAGAGGCGACCCGAGTCGATCGCCGCGACCACCGGCTTGCCCGACGCCTTGAACACGCGGATCAGCTCCTGCGCGAGCGAGCCCGGGGCATAGAGGTTCTCGGTGTGTGCACCCGAAAGGCTCGGCGGCAGATTGTCCAGGCTCGGCGTGACCGGAATGGCCGAGACGAGCATGGCATCGACGAAGGGATCGGCGAGTAGCGCCTCGGCCGCCGCCACGAACTGCGCGGTGGTCGCCATCGGCGTCGTGTCGATCGGGTTGTCGGGATGCGCGATCGAGGGCAAGCAGGCCTCGAGCCGCGCGCGGGTCTCCGTGGTCAAGGTCGCGGGCTCGAGGCCGTAGAGGCGATCCATCACGGTCGAGCACTCGAAGCCGGCGTTCGAGAGGACACCGACGCGGCCACGCGGACCTCCGGGCTGACGCGAAGGCCAGCGATCGACGAGCAGGGTCAGGATCTTGAGCGCGTCCTCGAAGAGGTCGAGCGTTTCCGCCACCAGCGCGCCGGCATCGGTCATGAGCGCGCGCGCGACCGAGTAATCGCCGGCGAGCGAGGCGGTGTGCGATGCCGCTGCCTTCGCGCCGAGCGGCGTCTTCCCCGCCTTGAAGACGACCACGCGCTTGCCGCGCTCCTTCGCCACGCGCGCGAGCTTGACGAAGCGCTCGCCGTCGCCCGGCTTGAAGCCCTCGATGTAAAACGCGAGCACCTTGACCGAAGGATCGTCGACGAAGAACTCCAGGAAGTCGGCCACCGAGAGGTCCATCTGGTTGCCGAAGGAGATGAGCGCGCGGGGATAGAGGATGCCGTCGAGGTTGCTCGACAGCGTCACGAGATAGGCACCGCTCTGGCTCACCGCGACCAGCGAATCGCCCGGCGCGTCGTGGAAGGGCAGCTTGTAGTGCGGCAGGAAGAAGGTGTTGTACTGCCCCTTCGACACGATGCCGAGGCAGTTGCCGCCGACCATCACCGGCCCGCCGTCCGGCCGCTGGTGCGATGCCTCGAGCGCATCGACGATCTCGCGCTCGAGCTCGCCGCGTCCCGTCTCCGCGAAGCCGCCGGGGATGAGGATGATCGAGCGCGCGGCCGGCGGATCGGCGGCCAGCGCCTGGATCGCGTCCCGCGCGCCCTCGGCCGGGATCGCCACCACCGCGAGGTCAACCGGCGCCGGCAGCTCGCTGATGGACCGCAGGCAAGGGACGCTCTCGATGCGATCCTCGCGCGGATGCACCGCGAAGAGGCCGCCGTAGTCGAGCCCCTCCGCTTGCCGCAGATTGTGGAGGATGATCCGCCCCGGGTTCGCGCCCTTGGCCGACGCGCCGAGCACAACGGCGGTGCGTGGATTGAGCAGCGGCTTGATCTTCTCGAGCGGCCGCGGGGTGGCGAACGTCACGAGCGGGGCGATGCGGCCAACGCCATCGACCGCCACCATCCGCCCGTCGGGCGTCACGCGAAGCGGGTTGACCTCGATCTCGATCAAGGCCCGCCGCACCACTCCGACCTCGACCACGGCCTGCTCGAAGAGCGAAGCCAGAGCCTCGAGCTGCATGGCGGTCTGATCAAGGTCGAGCGGCGCACGCGCGTGCAGTCGGCTCGGACGGAAGAGAAGGCCGATCGCCGGCGATGCTTCGCTCATGCACGCGAGGCTCTCCCGCAGATGGCCCGGCGTGAGGATCGCGGTCGAGCGGCCAGGCCCGATCTCGCCGTACCACTCGGTCAGAAGGCCGCCGAGGCCGAGCACCACCACCACGCCGAAGGCAGGATCGCGGCGAAGCGAGAGCAGCACCTCGCCCGCGGGCGAGCCGGTGAGGTTCTCGACCCGCTCCGAGATCATCACGCCGTGAAGGCGCGCTTCCGGGGCACGTCGCGCCACCTCGTGGTAGAGCGCGCGCGCTCGCGGGGCCAGCTCCTCGCGCGAGTAGACGAAGGCGACGCCGCCCAAGTCCGACTTGTGCATCAGGTCGGGGGAGACGATCTTGAGGACCCATGGCCCAAGCTCGGACAACGCGCGAAAGCCGTCGGGCAAGGAACCCTCGGGAGGCTCCCCCACCCAGAGCGCGCGGCGCGGTGCCGCGATCCCCGCCGCCTCGAGCAGCTCATACACTTCCGTCTCGAGGAGGGCAGTGCGCTGATCGCGCAGCACTCGACCGAGGAGATCACACGCGCGCGCGAGGGGCGCTTCCATGCCGTTCAGTCCTTCCTGCCGGGGAATGGGGCGCGCGCCTTGGCGAGCGAGAGCCGCTCGATGGCGCGCGTTCGAGAGCCTAGTCGCTCCGGAGGCGGGCGACAATTCCCCGCGCGTCTAGTTTGACTCGGATAGAATGCGCCTCGGTCGCGCGACCAGCGGGAGGGAGCATGGGATCGAATCGCACCGGCGTTGCGCAATGCGCGCTCGCGGCGGCTTTCGTGGGGTCATGGCTGCTCGTGGCGGGCGGGCTCGAAGCAGGCACCGCTCCGATGGGTCCGGGCGATCGCCTTCGCCAGGCGCTGCCGGCCGCACCGCTCCCCGACATCGACGCGTTCATGCAGATCTCCTACTCCGGCTCGCCGATGATGACGGAGGACGGCAAGACCCTCTTCTACACCTCGCGCGCGAACGACGTGAACCAGCTCTTCCGCCTCGACGCCTGCGGCTTTCCTACTCAGCTCACCTTCTTCGAGGACGGCATCGCGGGCACCGTCCCGAATGATGATCTCTCCTTCGCCGTCATCTCGGTCGGCGACGGAGGGAAGGAGAACTATCAGTTCCACCTGCTCGACTTGAGCACCGGCGCCATGCGCGCGCTGACCAGCAATCCGAAGGTGCGCTATACCAGTCCCTGCTTCAGCGAGGACGGACTTCACCTCTATTACACGGCGAACGG
>CAZZAH010000274.1:5291-6133 GCA_964652115.1 uncultured bacterium
GAACGGTGTGAAACCCGGCGCCTTCGCGATCTATCGCATGGATCTCGTGACCGGCAAGGAAGAGCTCCTGCTCGATCGCGAGGGCTCGAACGGCATCGGCGACATCTCGCGCGACCAGAAGCAGCTCCTCCTGACCTGCGCGAACAACAACGTCGACAATGACCTCGTGCTCCTCGACCTCGAGACGAAGAAGGAACGCAAGCTGACGGCGCACGAAGGATCGGCCTCCTTCTACGCGCCCTTCTTCGACAACGACGACAGCGCGATCTTCTTCGGCGCGAGCGACAATCCGCTCCACGCGATGCGGGTCGAGCGGATGGACCTCGCGAGCGGCAAGCGTGAGGTGATGAGCGATCCCGCGAGCCCGTGGGCGACGGAGACCTTCGCCTTCTCGCGCTCGCAGCGCTTCTTCGGGTGGGGGACGAACGAGGATGGGTACGCGCGCGGCCACCTGAAGGACCTGGAGCTGGGGCGCGAGTACCCGCTGCCGGCGGAGCTCGACGGCATCATCACCGCCATTCAGCCGACCGATGCGCAGGTGGTCTGCCTCGCGTTCAACTCCCCGACGCAGGCGCCGGAGACCTGGAGCTACGACTTCAGCGATCTGGTCAAGGGAGGGCATTCGCCGGAGCTCCGCCAGCTGACGCGCACGAGCTACGCCGGCGTCGATCGCGAGCTCTTCCGTCCGCCGACGCTCGTTCACTACGCGAGCAAGGACGGCACGTCGATCCCGGCGTTGCTCTACCTTCCGCCCGGCTACGAGAAGGGACATCCGGTCCCCTTCATCGTCGAGGTGCATGGCGGGCCCGAGCAGCAGATTCGGCCCGACTTCAATCGGCACT
>CAZZAH010000275.1:0-6131 GCA_964652115.1 uncultured bacterium
CCTGTCAGGTGCACGAGATCTTCAGCGAGAAGCGCATCGTCCAGCTCAAGCTGAAGCACCCCGAAGCGAAGGTGATCGCGCATCCGGAGTGCGATGATCGCGTGCTCGCGCTGGCCGACCACATCGGCTCGACCTCCTCGCTCTTGAAGTTCGCGATCGAGGACGAGGCGCAGAGCTTCATCGTGGCGACGGAGCCCGGGATCATTCACCAGATGGAGCTCAAGGCGCCGCAGAAGCAGTACTTCGCCGCGCCGGTCGAGGGGGCCTGCGTTTCGTGCGCGGAATGTCCGCACATGCGGCTCAACACGATGGAGAAGCTCTACCTCTGCCTGCGCGATCGGCGGCCGGAGGTGACGGTCGATCCGGAGGTGCAGGCGCGGGCGCTCGCGGCGATCACGCGGATGCTGGAGTTGAGCTAAGAAAAAGGCCCCCTCGCACGCCTGCGAGAGGGCCGCTGTTTGACCGCGCGAGCTGGGCGCTCTACGGGTGCTTGATGAACGTCCCGTCCTGCAGCTCACGCCACGCGCGCGCGAGCTCGTCCTGCGTGTTCATCACGATCGGGCCGCGCCATGCGACCGGCTCCTTGAGCGCCTGCCCGGACACGAGTAGGAAGCGAATGCCCTGCTCGCCCGCGCGCACCTTGACCGCGTCGCCACTGTCGAACTGGATCATCGAGCGGTTGCCGACCTCATCCACCGCGGCGATCGGGCCCGCGATCTCGGTCCGCACCGCCTGCGGTTCCGACGCATCACGGAATGACCCCGAGCCCTCGAACACATAGGCGAAGGCACTGCGCGTCGTTTCGACCGGCAACGTCTTCTGCTTGCCCGGCGGGACCCACACGTCGAGGTAGCGCGGATCGGCCGCGATGCCGTCGACCGGGCCCTTCTTGCCCCAGAAGGAGCCGCAGATGATGCGCACGCGGGTGCCGTCGTCGTCGGTGACCTCAGGAATCTGCGCACCCGGAATGTCCTGGTAACGCGGGTCGGTCATCTTGAGCGAGGCGGGCAGATTCGCCCAGAGCTGGAAACCGTGCATGCGTCCGTTGGCGTCGCCTTCCGGCATCTCCTGATGAAGAATGCCGCTCCCCGCCGTCATCCATTGCACGTCGCCCGCGCCGAGCGAGCCGCTGTTTCCGAGGCTGTCGGCGTGCGCGACGTTGCCCGCGAGCACGTAGGTGATCGTCTCGATGCCGCGATGCGGATGCCAGGGGAACCCCGCCGCATAGTCCTCACGCCGCTCGTTCCGGAAGTCGTCGAAGAGGAGGAACGGGTCGAACTCGTTCGTCTGACTGAAACCGAAGCCGCGGCGAAGGTGAACGCCCGCGCCTTCGAGGGTCGGCTGCGCTTGCGTGATCCGCTTGATCGGTCGAATCGACATGGAAAGGTCCCTTTCCGTCGCGAGGCTCGAACCTTGAACGGCCGATGTCTGGCTCGCGTGAATCCCACGGGGCCAGAGCGTCGCGAACCCTGCTCCGATGCCGGCGAGTGTCAGAAACTTTCGCCGGCTCATCCGCTCGACCGTCTGCTGCCACCTCGCCAGATCGCGCACCGTGCCTCCTCCGCTCCGCCGCGCGGCGCTCGCCGCGGGACCGGCGATCGTACCTCAGGCCGCGGGGAGGCGTCAGCTCGCGCTCCGCACTGGCGCCGGTCGTCGGGCGATGTTCCCGAGCGGGAAAATTCCGGGTCGAAAGCCCCGTCGGTGGAGGAAGTTTCCCGATCGGGAAAATTCAGAGGCCTATTCGAGCCGGGCGGTCAGGGACCGATCGAGCGCGGATCTCGCCGACGCGATCCAGGCCGCGAGCGTGCTGCCCTTCTTCGCACGCGGTCGGAGCTGATCGAGCACGCGCTCCGCCTCCTCTTCGAGAGCCAGGTCGGCGCAAAGGCTCTCCGTGCCCGCATCGATCCAGAACACCCGAAGGAGAGGCGGGAGCGTCGGGTCGGCGATGAGCGCGTCGAAGCACCAGCGCTCGGCCATCCGCGGCGCGAGCGCTTGCTTGATCGCGCGCTCGCGGTGGCCGAGGTCGAGGTGGACCGAGCGAGGCTCGGGCTGCTCGCTTGCGTCGGGCCTCTGCTCGCGAGGGCCTCGGTCGAGCTCCGCCGCTCTCGCCGGCCATTCCTCGCGCACGTAGCGCACCAGCCACGGCACGTCGGTGGAGTCGCCCGCGCTGGCCAAGGCGAAGGCGAGCTCACCTCGAAGCGACGAGTCGGCCTCGGACGCGGCGGCCATCTCGCGCAGCTCATCGGCACGGTGCCACCGCGCGAGCAGATGCGCGACGGTCGCCGCGGCGACGTTGAGGTCCAGCGGCAAGGTCCCCGCAACGTCCGCAGGATCGAGCGCGAAGGAGATCCGATCCGCCCCCGGCGCGAGCGCACGCCGCCAGATCGCGCGCGCGGTGTCGACGTCGGCCGAATCAGGCGCGACCTGCACGAGCAGGATCAGCCGTGCGACGTCGGTGATGAGGCTGTCTGCCAGCACCTCACGGACCAACGGCTCGCAGCGAGAACCATTCGGCCGCGCCGTGTCATGCAAGACGTCGAACGATACCCACGGATCGAGCCGATTCTCGTCGACCGCGACTCCCGGCCAGAACGCGTTCGGCGCGCCGTGCTCCGATTCGCCCGTTGCCTCGGCGAAGCGATCGAGCAACTCCGGCTTGATCGCGCGGCCTTCTTCCACGATCGCGCTCACCACCATTCGCCGCGCTTCCGCGTCGCCGAGCAGTGCCAAGGTGGCGAAGAGCCGCGCGCCGAAGGTCGAGCTCTGGCACTCGATCCACTGCCGCCGCGCGTCGATGGAATCCGCGAACGCCGCGAGGCGTGGAAGACAGCGTTCGTCACAGTTCTGCACGAGGAAGTACAGGATCTCGTCTCTCGCTTCGAAGGTCGGCAACCAAGACCGTCTGCCTTCCTCCGACGTAACGCTCAGCTCAGCCACTGCGTGCGTACACGCAAGCGCGGGATCGAGCTTCGCGAGGGCGGTGCGAGCGATCTCGCGGGTCCAGTCGTCCTCGCTCGCTGCCAGAGAATCGAGCAGCGGCACCGCGCGTGGGTCTCCGACCTCGCCGAAGGCCCATGCGACGGGGGAAAGATCTGCATCGTCACCCGCTCCTCGAGCGGCGCGGCGGAGCAGGGCGTACCCCTCCGGTGGCTGAGCCCAGCCGACGTAGGTGGCAATGTTCTGCGCGCTGAGTGGGAGGGGGGCGTTGCTCGCGAGAACTGCCGCGGGGTCGAGACGACGAAGCCGAAGCTCAGGAAAGCGTCCGCTCACGCTGCTCCAGCACCTCAGGGCAATCACGAACGGGGGATCGCCTTGCGATTGGAGCGCCCGATCCATCTCTGGGGGCAGGCGGCCTTCGCGCAGGGGCCCGAGCCGCTGAACGGTCCACTCGGGTGCTGTGGGAAGCAGCACCGTTGGCGCCGCGATCGAGAGATCCCAACCAACCGAGTGGTCGGCGTTGGCGAAGTAAGGTGCGGCGATGACCGGTTCGACGCAGCTCCACCGAAACCAGAGCGAAGGAAGCGTGCGTTCGTGAAAGGGATCCCGCTCGCGATATTGGCCTTTCGGCACGGCGACGGCAAGAAAGCTCGAGCCCGCGGCCGCGAGCGAATCGAGGAGCGCGTCCTCCGCCGCGTTGGTTCGGAGTCGCCGTTCTTTAAGCCATGTGCGAAGGCTGGCCAGATCCGTTGCTGCAGCGAGAGGTTCGACCCGGAGCTCGGCACGAGTCCCGCCAAAGCCGCAGGCGAAGGTCGTCCAGCAAAGCGGTCCCCAGCTCTGTCCGCTCCCTTCGATCCGGCGGCGGATTTCCCCGCCTCCCGATTGCACGGTCGCGCCCGCCGGCACTGGCATTACCCAGGCGAAGGGTGCGCCCGTCCCCTTGAAGGAGAAGGTGCCGATCCAATTCAGCGTCTCGCCGTCGAGGACGAGGAGCCCGCTGTGGTGCGTCAGCGCGATCGGGCCGCCGTCTTTCGTGACGCCGAACCCGAAGCTCCACACCGGCGCAGGCGCGAGGGCGATCGATCCGGTGAGGATGAAGAGGAAGCACGCGAGAAGGACGCGCGACGCGCCAGCGAACGATGCGCGGCGGCGCGAGTGCTGAATCGAGCGACCGAGCGGTGCGACCATCCGCCCTCCCTTTGCAGACGTAAGAAGATCCAGCGAAGCTGTGGACGGGCTTACCAGCCCTCGACCTCAGAGTCGAGTCGCTCCCGCGCCAGCTCGATCTGCGTTCGCAGGGCGCCTCCGAAGATGGCCCGAAGCGCGAGCTGATCGAGCGCTCGGTCCGCTCCTTCCGCGATAGCCGCTTCGGCGCCGATGGCGCTCGCCCCGTTCGTGATCCACTCGAGGCGCAACCGGGGCGGGAGGTCAGGGTCTGCGATCAGTGCATTGAAGCAACGTTTGTCTGCCATGCGTGGTCCGAGCGCGGCACGAATGGCTCGCTCGCGATGTTCAAGGTCGAACGTAAGGTCAGCTTGATCGGATCCCTCGCTCCGCGCCGCGAGATGATAGCGATCGGCGGCTCGCTCCGCCGCGGACCACACGTCAGCGACGTAGCTGACAATCCAGGCGACATCGGTCGAGTCGTTTACCGTCGCGAAGCCGTAGGCCAATTCTCCGCGGAGCGATGCATCCGCCGGGTCGACCGCGATCGCCATCTCGCGCAGAAGATCAGCCCGGCGCCAGCGCGCGAAGAGGTGCGCCGCGGTCCCCGCGGTCACATTGAGGTCCACGTCGGCTGCCGGCTGATCGTCCTGTGGGACGGTGAAGACGATGCGCTGCGCGTCCGGCGCGAGCGCGCGGTGCCAGATCGCGCGCGCCGTGTCGATGTCGGCAGAGGCCGGCGTGATCTGGGCCAGCAGGATCAGCCGAGCCACGTCGGTGAGCGCGCTATCGGCCAGCACCTCACGCATCAGGGCATCGTAGCGATCGGGGCTTCTTCGCAACGCGTCGTGCGCGGTGAAGAGCGACACCCAGGGATCGAGGCGATCGTCATCGATCGCCACGCCGGACCAGAAGGCGTTGGGCGCCCCTCCATACGAGTCTTCCTCCGCTTGAGCGAAGCGGTCGAGCGTCGCGCGCCCGATCGCCCGACCTTCATCGACGATCGAGCGAATGACCATGGCGCGTGCATCGTCGTCGCCCAGGACCGCGACCGCCGCGAAGAGACGCCCGCCGAAGGTCGAAGTCTCCGATTCGGTCCACGCGCGCTGCGCCTCGAGTGAGTCAGCCAGTTCTTCGAGGCGGGGAAGACAGCGAACATCCCCGTACCGAACCAGGAAGCCCAGGACGTCATCGCGCCAGTCGTAGCGAGGCACGAAGGAACCGGTGTGAACGGACCGCTTCTGACTCAGCAACGCAACGGCATGGCGGCAAGCCAGGGCCGGATCGAGATGCGCGAGTGCCTTGCGCGCGGTCTCGCGCACATCTTCATCCGATCCTTCCGCCAAGGAATCGAGGAGCGGCACCGCGCGCAGGTCTCCGGCTTCCCCTAGAGCCCAGAGAATCGGCTCCAACTCCCTCTCCGCGCGAAGGTCGTGCGCGGCGCGCCGCAGGAGCTCGTAGCCGTCTGCCGGATGCGCCCAGGCCACGTAGACGGCAGTCTCCAGCGCGCGCTGCGAGGCAGCGACGTCACGACCGCTCATCGCCGGGTTGGGATCATACGGTCGGAGTCGGAGCCGTGCTGTGCCAGCGCCGCCGATTCCCGCGCTGGAGATGGTCGTGACGAACCCGGCGTGTCCGTTCGATTCGACTGAACGCTCGAACGCCGAGGGCAGAAGTCCGGGCATGAGTGGGCCGCCCAGGTCGGTCCTCCACCGTCGATCGGTCGCGACGAGCGGCACCGGCGCGACGACGGAGAACGAACCGCTCAGGGGCGTGTCATCCGAAGGCCGGAGCGGCGGATCGATGGCCGGTAGAGGTGCCTTCCAACGCAGTTGAATGCATCGGATCGTACGTTCGGGCCAGCCATCCGACACGTCCCTCGCAGGCACCGAAAAACCTACAAAGCTCGCGCCGGCAGTTCCTAGTGAATCGAGAAAAATCCCGTCGCGCTCTGTCGGGCTTAGCGATTGGGCACGTAGCCACGTGCGCAAGCCCGCGACATCGGTGGCCGTCTCGAGCAGTTCGATCGG
>CAZZAH010000276.1:0-4792 GCA_964652115.1 uncultured bacterium
CACGCGAGCGAGGACCTCGCCGACGACGAGGCCGGCGATCCCGACGCGTGGCGCGCGCGATCGCCGGTTCGCGCGATCGACTTCAGCGTCTATCTCTTCTCCGACGACGGCTCGAAGGACGGGCCGGGCAAGTATCGCCTGGCACTCGAGGCGGCGCGCTTCGCCGACGCGAACGGCTTCGCCGCGGTCTGGACGCCGGAGCGGCATTTTCAGGCCTTCGGCGGGCTCTATCCGAATCCGTCGGTGCTCGGCGCAGCGCTCGCGGCCATCACCTCGCGCGTCGGCATTCGCGCCGGCAGCGTCGCGCTTCCGCTTCACCATCCGGTTCGCGTGGCGGAGGAATGGTCGGTGGTCGACAACCTCTCGAACGGACGCGCGGCGATCTCGGTCGCGTCCGGCTGGCACCCCGACGACTTCATTCTCTTCCCCACGCCCTACGCCGAGCGGAAGGAGACGATGTTCCGCGCGGTGGAAACGCTGCGGCGTCTCTGGGCGGGCGAGGCGATCCGACTCACCGGCGAGGACGGACGCGAGATCGAGGCGCGCTCACTGCCGCGGCCGATCCAACGCGAGCTTCCGATCTGGGTCACGACCGCGGGCAACGCGGAGACCTGGGAGCGCGCGGGCGCGATCGGCGCCAATCTTCTCGGCGCGCTCGTCGGCTACTCGATCGAGGACTTGAAGGCGCTGATCGCGCGCTATCGCGCGGCGCGCGCGAAGGCCGGCCACGATCCCGCGACCGGCAAGGTGACGCTCGTGGTGCATACCTTCGTCGGCGAGAGCGATCCCGCGGTGAAGGAGCGCGTGCGCGCGCCGATGACGAGCTACCTCAAGACCTACCTCAAGCAGTTTCAGAAGCACGGCCTCGATCCGACGGTCGAGGCGGAGCGCGACGCGCGCGATGTCGCCGGCCTCGCCTTCGAGCACTACTTCCAAGAGAGCACGCTCTTGGGCTCGCAATCGAAGTGCGCGCGGGTGACCGACGCGATCGCCGCGACCGGCGCGGATGAGCTCGCCTGCTTGATCGACTTCGGCCTCGACACCGACGAGGTGCTGGCCGCGCTTCCCGCGCTCGGGGAGCTCGCGCGACACTACTCGCGAGGAGAGGAAACAGGAGGACCCCATGCTCGGACTTGAACTGGCAGAGACCCTGAACAAGCATCCGCTTCGCCGCCAGCTCATCACCCACGCCTTCTTCGATCGCGTGCGGACGGAGGAGCTGAACGCGGCGCAGGTCGCGACCTTCCTCGGGCAGTGGTGGCATCCGCTTCACTACTTCCCCGACTTCCTCTCGCGCTTGATCGCGGCCACGCCGCGGATCGAGATCAAGACCGCGATCGGGAAGATCCTCTTTCAGGAGCTGGGTGAAGGCGACGTCACGCGCGCGCACGAGGTGGTCTACGTCGACACGATGAAGCCGCTCGGCTGGACGGTCGAGCAGCTGACGGCGGCGCCTCCCTTCGCGGCGAGCGCCGCCTTGGTCGCGGCCTATGAGGCGAGCTCCTCGTCGATGCTCGAGGGTCTCGGCTTTCTTTACGGCACCGAGGTGGCGGACCTAGCGATGGTTTCGGGCATCGGCCGCGCGGTCAAGAACGTGACCGGCGCGCAGCACCTCGAGTGGGTCGAGATCCACGTCCAGCAGGAGCCGGAGCACGTCGCGCGCGCGAATCACGCGGTCGGCCTCGCGTTCACGGCGGAGGAGGAAGCCGAGGTGCTTCGCGGCGCCGAGGCGATGTGGCGGCGCTGGATCGACTTCTTCGACGAGCTCGAACGCTCGATCTTCGGCGCGAAGGCGCCCGCGCTTCGGTCGTGAAGGCAGCATCGTGAAGGCGGCATCGTGAAAGACTTGGGCGACCGCCTGGCGGCTCTCTCGCCGGAGCAACGCGCGCTGCTCGAGTCGAGGCTCAAGCAGAAGGGGCTCGACCGCGAGCTGACCGCGCCTCGCCCGCATCGCCTCGCGCCGATCGAAGGTCGCGAGCGATTGAGCCACTTCCCCACCTCGCTCGACCAGGAGCGCCTTTGGTTCATCGATCAGATGGAGCCGGGGAATCCCGCCTACAACATCCACACCTCGAGCCGTTTGATCGGGCCGATGGATGCGGAGCTGATGCGCCGCGCGATCAACCTCTCGATCGCGCGCCATGAGGTGCTGCGCACCACCTTCGGCGTGGTCGAGGGGCGCGCGGTGCAGGTGGTGGCGCCTAAGCTCGAGATTCCGCTCGAGCCGATCGACCTCAGCCACGTGCCCGAGGACCGGAAGGATGCGGAGGCTCTCCGCACGGCGATCGAGTTCCACTCGTTTCGCTTCGATCTCGAGCGCGGGCCGCTGGTGCGCGCGGGCCTGATCCGCCTCGGTCCCGAGGACCATGTACTCCTGGTCTGCATGCAGCACGCCATCACCGATCGCTGGTCGTTCGACATCTTCGAGGCCGAGGTGGGCGAGCTCTACGTCGCGCTGCGCGAGGGCCGCACGGTGGAGTTTCCGCCGCTCCCGATTCAGTTCGCCGACTTCGCCGCCTGGCAGCGTGAAGAGCTCTCGGGCGAGCGGCTCGAACGACACCTCGACTACTGGCGCGCGAAGCTCGCCGGTGTGCCGCAGGTGCTCGAGATCCCGACCGATCGCGCGCGTCCGCCGGTTCAGACCTTCGCCGGAGCTCGGCGTTACCTCATCTACTCGGAGACGCTCCTCTTCACGCTCAAGGCCCTGACCCAGCGCGCCGGCGCGACCATGTTCATGACGATGCTGGCGGCGCTCGACATTCTCTGCTGGAAGTACTCAGGCCAACGCGACCTCATCATCGGCTCCGCCATCGCCGATCGAAATCGGACCGAGACCGAGAGCGTGATCGGCTACTTCCTCAACATGCTGCTTCTGCGCGGCACGATCGATCCCAAGATGACCTTCGCGCAGCTGCTCGCGCAGGTGCGCGAGACCTCGCACGGCGCCTTCGCGCATCAGGAGGTCCCCTTCGCCACCTTGGTCGAGACGCTCGGCGTGAAGCAGGACCCAAGCCGCAATCCGCTCATCCAGGTCTCCTACATCTATCTCGACTTCCCCATCTCGACCACGCCGGAGTACGCGGGCTTTCAGGCTTCGTCGCTCGACGTCGACAACGGCGCGTCGCGCTTCGACCTCACCCTCGCCTGCACGGAGGTGCCGGGCCTGGGCCTTCACAGCTACATCGAGTACAACAGCGACCTCTACGACGCGGCGAAGGTGGATGGGATGCTCTTCCACCTGGGACGTGTGCTCGAGTTTGCCGCCGCGCATGCCGACCGACCGTTGACCGAGCTCGCGCTCCTGACCGAGGAGGAGTCGCGCGTTCTGCTCGAGCCGGGCGAGGCGATCGACTTCGATCCGGAGATCCTCCCCGCGCGAGTCGAGGCGGCGGCGCGTCGAGCACCGGAAGCCGGCGCCATTACCTTCGCGGGACGGACCCATTGCTATGCCGAGGTCGACCAGGCAGCCGAGTCGATCGCAGGGGCGCTTCGAGCCCGCGGCGTGACTCGAGGTGCGATCGTTCCGGTCGCGATCGAACGCTCTTTCGCGCAGGCGGCGGCGCTGCTCGGCGTGTGGAAGGCAGGCGCGGCCTACATTCCGCTCGATCTCGCGCTGCCTCCGGAACGCGTCGCGCGCATGCTCAAGGAGATTGGGCCGGCCTTCGCGCTGACGAGCAGGGAGTCGCAGGCGCTCTTCGCGGGCATCGGTCTGCCGGTGCTTCTGGTCGAGGACGCGCTGCTCGAATCGACGCCGCCCTCGCACGACGCGCGCGCCTCGCTCGATGATCTCGCCTACGTGATGTTCACCTCCGGATCGACCGGCGTGCCCAAGGGGGTGTCAGTCTCTCATCGCGCGATCTTGAATCGCGTGCTCTGGTCGGCGGAGGTTTATCCCCTCAGCGCCGATGACGTGGTGCTGCAGAGCGCCGCCTACAGCTTCGACATCGCGGCCTGGGAGCTCTTCGGTCCGTGGATCGCGGGCGCGCGCGTCGTGATGCCCGATGCCGCCGCGGCTAAGGATCCAGCCGAGCTCGCGCGGCTCCTCCATGACGAGCGCGTGACGGTCGCGCACTTCGTGCCGTCGCTTCTGCGCGCGCTGCTCGACGAACCTCTCTTCGCGCGGTGTGATGCGCTGCGTGTGCTCCTCTGCGGCGGCGAGTCGATGGACCGCGAGCTCCACGATCGCGTCCTTCGCGTGATGCCGGGGCGCGCGTTGGCGCACTTCTACGGCCCGACCGAGGCGGCGATCAGCTCGCTTCACTTCGCCGCCACCCCCGCGCTTGAACCGGGCGCCGTCCCGATCGGGCGGCCGATCGCGAACACCTACGCCTACCTCCTCGACGATGAGCTGCATCCGGTCCCCCGCGGCGTGCCGGGCGAGATCTATCTCGGCGGCATTTGCCTCGCGCGCGGCTACCTCGCTCAAGCCGCGCTCACCGCCGATCGCTTCGTGCCCGATCCGATCTCGGGCGAAGCAGGCGCGCGCCTCTATCGCACCGGCGACCTGGCGCGCTATCGCGCCGACGGGGAGATCGAGTTCTTAGGTCGCGCCGATCATCAGGTCAAGATTCGCGGTCATCGCATCGAGCTGGGCGAGATCGAATCGGTGCTCGCGCGACAGCCGGGCGTCAAGGAAGTGGTGGCGATCGCGCGCGGCCCGCTCCACGACCAGCGCCTCGTCGCATACCTCGCGCTCGAGGGCGTCGATGGGGCGAGCGGCGACCAGGCGAGCGATCCTGCCGCGATCGAGGATGAGCTCCGCTCCGCGCTGCGTCGCGCGCTGCCCGAGTAC
>CAZZAH010000276.1:4892-6125 GCA_964652115.1 uncultured bacterium
TGCCGCGATCGAGGATGAGCTCCGCTCCGCGCTGCGTCGCGCGCTGCCCGAGTACATGGTCCCGAGCGCGCTGGTGCTCCTGCCCGCGCTGCCGCGAAACGCCAACGGCAAGATCGATCGCGCCGCGCTCCCCGAACCGGGCGAGGCGCGCCCGCGTCACGAGCCGATCGCGCCGCGCACGCCGATCGAGGAGGCGGTGGCCGAGGTCTGGCACACGGTCTTGAAACGTCAGCCGACCGACGTGACCGAGAGCTTCTTCGATCTAGGGGGCAACTCCCTCTTGGCCACGCAGGTCGTTTCGCGTCTTCGCGCGAGATTCGAGATCGAGCTTCCGCTGCGTCGCTTCTTTGAAGGCTCGACCATCGAGGCGCTGGCCGCCGTGGTGGACGAAGCACTCCTCGCGCGCCTCGAGTCGATGTCCGAGGAGGAGGCGGCCGAGCTGCTCGCGCGCTGGAGTCGACCCGCGGCTTTCGATTCCGCGCCGTGAGCTCCGACCTACCTCGCGCCGAAGCGCTCTCCGATCGAAAGCGCGCCCTACTCGAGGCGATGCGCCGCGGGCCAGGCGCGACCGCGACCACCCTGCCGCGACGCGACCCGAACGCGCCGGTCCCCCTCTCCTTCGCGCAGCAACGGCTCTGGTTCATCCATCAGCTCGACCCCGCGAGCCCGGCGTACAACGTCCCGAACGCGCTTCGCCTGCGCGGTCGACTCGATCCCGCGCTGCTGGCGAGCGCTCTCCGCGAGATCACCGCGCGGCACGAGAGCCTTCGCACGCGGATCGAAACGCGGGGCGGCGTCCCCGAGCAGGTCATCGATCCCGCGGGATCGATCGCGCTGCCGCTGATCGACCTCTCCGCGATGCCCGACGAAGCGCGCATGCTGGAGGCCGAACGTCGCGCGGCAGAGGAAGCGACGGCCCCCTTCGATCTCGCCCGTGGTCCGCTCCTCCGCACCGCGCTCCTTCGCCTCTCGGAGGAGGACCACGTCTTCCTCCTCTCCATGCACCACGTCATCTCGGACGGTTGGTCGATGGGCGTGCTCGTGCGCGAGCTCGCGACGAGCTATGACGCGCTCGCGAACGGCCGGTCGTCGCCGCTGCCCGAGCTCGCGATTCAGTACGGAGACTTCGCCGCCTGGCAACGAACGCACCTGAGCGGCGAGAAGCTCACGGAAGAGCTTCGCTACTGGCGCGAGCGCCTGTTGCCGCTGAGCCCCCCGCTGCCCTTGCCGAGC
>CAZZAH010000277.1:0-3445 GCA_964652115.1 uncultured bacterium
GGGTCGTGCGTGACCGTCTGCGCTCGAAGGAGTCCGCGATCGAGGCGGTGCGTGGCGCGGCGGAGCTTGGCGCCACCGATCTCCTGGTCCAGGTGCGTGGACGCGGCGATGCCTTCTACCGCTCCGCGCTGGTGCCGCCGCCTTCGTTCCTGGGTCACCAGACGGAACGAAGCACCGGCGGAGTCGATAGCCTCACCTGGGATCCGCTCGCTGTCGTGCTGGAAGAGGCGCACCGGCGTGGGATTCGTGTGCATGCCTGGATGAACGTCTACCTCGCGTGGTCGGAGCGCGCCGCACCCCCCGCAACGCATGCGCTGACGGAGCATCCGGACTGGGTCGTGCGCCTCGCAGATGGAACGTCGATGGCGCGACTCTCCGCGGCGGAACGGAAAGCGTCGTCGATCGAGGGCGTGTTCCTCGATCCGACGAATGTGGAGGCTCGCGCTCATCTGGTCGCCGTGGTCGAGGAGCTCGTGGCCCGCTACCCGATCGACGGGCTGCACTGGGATTACGTTCGCGCGCCGGGTCTCGCACTCGCCGCGTCCGACGACTCGCTCCGGGAAGGGGTGTCGGCCTTCGTGCGTGAGGCCGCGGCCGCCGCGCGCGCCATCAACCCCGCGCTCGAGCTCTCGGCCGCGGTCTACCCCGATCCGGCGGAGGCGCGCCTTGAGATCCGGCAGGAGTGGCCGCGCTGGCTCGAGCAGGGTTGGATCGATCGCGCGCTTCCGATGTGCTACACCGCCTCGCTCGCGCGACTCGACGATTGGTCGCGGCGCGAGCGCGCGAGCGGCGTCGATCCCACCCACGTCGTGACCGGTCTCGGCGTCTATCGACTCGACGAGGCGGGACTGCGCGCGCAGCTCGACTGGGCCGCAACCGCGTCGCCCGCCGGCATCGCGCTCTTCTCGCTCGTCGACGTCGAGAAGGACGAGCGACTGGCGCGGCTGGTCGCGGCGCGATGGACCATGAAGGCAGACGCGCCCGCGCCGGAAGTGCCCTAGCTCCGCGCTCGGCGCCTGTGCCACACTCCCGCCCGATGTCGATTCACGCCTCATTGCCCCCCTTCAGCGGACCGATGTGCCCGCGCCTCCTCGCGAACGCGGTGAGGGGTCTCGCGCTGCCCGAGCATGCCGAGGTGCTCGACCTCTGCTGCGGCGAAGGCGCGGCCTCGCTGCTTCTCGGGCGCGACCTCGGGCTGCGCGTCACCGGCATCGATGTCGGTGAGGAGATGCTGCGTTCGGCGCGAGAGGCGGCGGCTGACCTCGGCCTCGGCGAGCTGCTGCGCTTCCGCGCGATGGACCCGCGGCACTTGTCGCTACCGACCGCGAGCTTCGACCTCATCCTGGCACTCTCGGGCAGCCTCTCGTCGCTCGGCCGTGTGTCGACGCTCGAGCGCCTGCGCTTCTATCTCCGGCCCGGCGGACATCTGCTCCTCGGCGAGCCGATCTACCTGGAGTCGCCGCCCGACCTCGAGGTGATGGACGCGCTCGAGCGCGGCCGCGACGAGGAGGGCCGACCCTACGAGCTCGCGCCCAACGCGCCCGCGCCCGAGGTTCGCGCGGTCTTCGAGCATGGGCCGCACGGCTTCGAGACCGAGGTCGGACTGCGCTCGCTGCTCGAAGCGCTCGACTTCGAGCCGGAGTGGAGCTGCCTCCTACCCGAGTCGGCCTGGAGTCACTACTTCGCGCAGGCGACGCTCGCCGCGCGAGAGGAAGAGTTCACGCGCGCCGACATCGCGCGCGAAGCGATCGCGTTCTACGCCCTCGGGGGCAGACGCAGCTTAGGCTTCCTCCTTCTGGCCGCACGCCGGCCGGAGGAGCCGCACGAAGGAGAAGGGAACGATGAACCAGCTTGAACGCATCGCGGTGATCGGGGCCGGCAACATGGGCTCAGGCATCGCGCAGAAGTACGCCGCCGAGGGCTTTCCCGTCTTCTTGGTCGACCTCGATGAGTCGGCGGTGACGGCCGGCATGGCGCGGATCCAGGCCACGCTCAAAGAAGCGGTGGAGCGGAAGATCTACAAGGAGCCGGAGGCGCAGGCGATCGCGTCGCGGATCACGCCGCTGCTCGATTGGAAGGGACTGCAAGAGGCCGACCTCGCGATCGAAGCGGTCTTCGAGGACCTCGGGGTCAAGCGCTCGGTCTTCGCGCTGCTGGCGGAGCACATGCGGTCCGATGCCGTGCTCGCGACGAACACGTCGTCGTTCTACGTGAAGGACGTCGCGCAGGGCGTGCCGCATCCGGAGCGGGTGATCGGGCTCCACTACTTCTACCATCCGGCGAAGAACCGGCTGGTCGAGGTCATCCGCGGACCGGGCACGCCGGAGGATCTGCTCGCGCGCCTGTGGGCGCTGCAGGAGCGCATCGGCAAGACGCCGATTCGGAGCAGCGACCAGGCCGGCTTCATCGTCAATCGCTTCTTCGTGCCGTGGATCAACGAAGCGGCGCGGTTGCTCGAAGAGGGAATCGCCGACATTCCGACGATCGAGGCGGCGGCCAAGGACGCGTTCAAGATCGGCATGGGTCCCTTCGAGCTGATGAACGTGACCGGTATCCCGATCGGCTTTCACGCGGCGGAGAGCCTGGCCAAGCATCTCGGCCCCTTCTACGCGCCGTCGGGCAAGATCCACGAGTACGTCCAGACCAAGCGCGCGTTTTCGCTCGAGGGTGAACCCAAGGCGGAGCGCTTCCCCGCGATTCGCGATCGACTGCTCGGCGTGACCTTTCACATCGCGGCGCAGTTGGTGAGCGAAGGGGTCGGCACGATCGAGGACACCGACATCGGCGCGCGCGTCGGCCTGCGCTGGTCGAAGGGGCCGTTCGAGCTGATGAATCGGGTCGGCATCAACGAGGCGTTCCGGCTCGCGCGCGCGCTCGAGCAGCGTTACAAGCTCGAGTCGCCGTCGCTCCTTCGCGAGCAGGTGAAGCTCGGCACGCCGTTCCCGATTCACCTCGTGCGGTCGGAGACGAAGGACGGCATCGCCACCCTCACCATCAATCGTCCCGACGCCATGAACGCGCTCAACCCCGAGGTCGCGAAGCAGCTGAGCGAGCGGCTCGAGGAGGCGATCGCCGATCCGCAGGTGCGCGGCATCGTGCTCGCGGGCGCGGGCAAGGCCTTCGTCGCAGGTGCCGACATCGTCTTCTTCGTGAAGAACATCGAGCACGGGCATTTCGAGGACATCCAGCGTTTCGCGGAGGATGGCCATCGCCTCTGCCATCGCATCGAGTCGTGCGGCAAGCCGGTCGTCTGTCGACTCGATGGCCTGGCGCTCGGCGGCGGGCTCGAGCTCGCGCTCGCCTGCGATCAGATCGTGGCGACCGACAAGGCGAGCGTCGCGTTCCCCGAGACCGGCATCGGGATCTTCCCCGGCCTGGGCGGAACGCAGCGCACGAGTCGTCGCGTCGGCGTGGCGTTGGCGCGTTGGCTCGTCTTCACCGGTCG
>CAZZAH010000277.1:3545-6109 GCA_964652115.1 uncultured bacterium
GCGCCGCGGTCAGCGCGAGGCGAGCATGAAGATGAGGCGCACCGTCGGCCTCACCGGCAGCGCGTGGCGGGAGCGCCAGTAGCCTCCCGCCTCGAAGCCCAAGACCCAACGCTTGCCGCGTCGATCGCTCAAGAACCAGCGATAGCCGAGCCCACTCTCGAGCGCGCGCTTCTCCTCCGTCTCCGCGCCCTTCTGATAACCGAAGAAGAGGTTGCCGAAGCCGTAGGGTCCACTCGTGCTCAGCGTGCCCGACTCCTGCCCCGGGCGCACCTCGATGCCGGGCGTCCAGAGGATCCCCAGATTCGGGAAGCCGGTCAGGCCCATGCGGTATCCGATCGGTCCATCGATCGGTCCGGCCGCGAAGAGCCCGCCTCCTGAAGGAGTGCCGGCGTAGATCCCGAACGCGGAAGGGGGTGCGAGGCGCCTCGGCTCCTCCTGCGCGCTCGCGAACGACACGCAGATGAAGAGCGACGCGAGGACCGCTAGGGTTCGTGCGCTCGTGCCTGCTCGACTCACTGAGGCCGCATTCCCTGGTCCTTCATCGCCTGCTTCGCGCGTTCGATGTTCGTTCGAATCGACGGCGCGCTCTTCGAGTTGGGATCACGATCGATCGCCTGCTGCCAGTAGTTGATCGCCTCGGCCATGCGGCCGAGCTCCGCGTAGCAGACGCCCAGGTTGATGTAGGCCTCCTGCGGCGCCTGCCCGGTCGCGATGGCCGCCTGGAACGCCGCGATCGCGAGCTGCGGTCTGCCGGTCCGCCGAAGAAGATTGCCGTAGTTGTACTGACCGTTGGCGTTCGTCGGATCGACCGACAGAGCGGCCTGATAGATCTGCGCGGCGCGGTCATTGTCGCCGTCCTTCGCCAGGAACCACGCCTTCCGCATGAGCGCCGGAGGGAAGGACGGATCCGCCGACAAGGCCTGCTCGATCATCCCGCGCGCGGCCGGCTCACGATTGGTGGCGAGCTGGATCTCCGCCAGGTTGACCAGCGCGCCCACCTGGAAGGGGTTGATGGTCAGCGCACGTCGATAGACCTTCTCCGCCTCGGCGTAGTTGCCGCGCGACCACTCCTGATCGCCGGCCGCGACCAACGCCGTCGGGTCTTCAGGGAAGAGCGCCGCTTCTTCCTCGTAGGCCGCGCGCGCTCCGCTCCAGTCGCTCTTGGCCGAGAGGATCTGCCCGAGCAGGAGATGGAGGCCTTGCTCCTTCGGATGGGCCGAGAGGAGGTCGCGCGTGCGCTTGAGCGCATCGTCGATCTGCTGCGCCGCGAGCGACGCCATCGCGCGATTGCGGAAGAGGGTGAGCTCATCCGCGCAGCCGGCGCAGTTCTGCAGCAGCTGATCGTAGGCCGCGATCGCGTCGGCGCCTCGGCCCAATCGAACCAGACAAGACGCGCGGATCCGCTGCGCGGTGCCATCCTCCGGATGTTTGGCGAGCACCGAATCGACCAGCGCGAGCGCCAGCTCCGGCTGATGCTCGGCGGCTCGATTGCGCGCGTCGTTGACCAGCTCATAGGCCCAGATCATGTCCTTCGGATCGGGCTTCGGGCCGGTCGACTTCGTGGAGTTGCTTGCGCCCGCGAGGTAGCCGAGGCTTCTGAGCTTCTCGATCGTCTCCGCGTCCATCGTGACCTGCGCGGCGCCCGCTTCGAGCTTGAGCAGCGTCTCGAGCTCCGCCGCCATCGCGTCGGCGCGCTTCGCGTCCTTGGCCGCGAGGTTGGTCAGCTCCTTCGGATCGGCGACCAGGTCGAAGAGCTCGCGCTTCGGCGCGCGGACGAACTTCCAACGCCCCGCCTCGAACGCACGCAGATCGCTCGCGCCGTACTCGAGCTCGGGCACCAGCGTCTCCGCGTAGATCCAATCGTGACCCGGCGCCCCCGACTCGATCGTGGGGAGAAGGCTCTGCCCTGAAAGCGGCGGCAAGTCCGCGCGCTGAAGCCCAAGCGCATTCCACACCGTCGGCACGACGTCGATCTGCGATACGAGCGCCGGCACGCGCTTGCCGCGCCACGCGGTTGTCGCGAACGCGCCCGCATTCGGCAGGCGAAGGAGGAAGGGAATGTGCTGTGTCGCGTTGTAAACGAAGATCGAGTGCGTGTGCTCGGCGTGCTCGCCCAGGCTCTCGCCGTGATCGCCGATCACGATCACGACCGTGCGCTCGAGCTGCCCGCTTTCGCGCAGACCATCGAGCAGCCGGCCGATCTCCGCGTCGAGGTAGCTGACCTCGCCTTGATACGGATCGCCGGGGAAGCGCGAGCGATAGGGCTCCGGCGGCACGTAGGGGTAGTGCGGATCGAAGTAGTGCGCCCAGAGGAAGCTCGGATGATCGCGATTCGCGTCGAGCCACGCGAGCGCGAGCGAAGTGACGTCGGTTGCGCTTCTCTGCGCGGTGTCGCTCTCCTTCTTGAGGCTCGAGGCGGGGAAGGCATCGTCGTAGTGGTCGAAGCCTTGGTTTAGCCCAAAGCGATGGTCGACCGGAAAGGCGCCAAGCACCGCGCCCGTCGTGTAGCCCTTCGCCTTCAGCAGCTCGGCCAGCGTCTGGGTCGCCTCCGGCACGACGAAGGT
>CAZZAH010000278.1:0-1885 GCA_964652115.1 uncultured bacterium
TCGATCGCGGTCGGTTGCAAGGACCTCGGCGCGGGCGGTCTCGGCGGCGCGTCGTCGGAGCTCGTCTTCGCCGGCGGCTTCGGCGCGGAGATCGACCTCGAGCACGTGCCCCGCGGATTGCCGCTGCTCGAGCCGCACGAGATTCTCTGCGGCGAAACTCAGGAGCGCTTCGTCTGGGCCGTGCCGGAGTCGCGCGCGTCGGAGCTCTGCGCGATCTTCAACCAGCGGTACGAGCTTGGCCGCGCCTACCCTAACGCGGCGGCGGCGGTGATCGGTCGCGTGACCGCGGAGCAGCGGTATCGCTGTCGCTGGCAGGGAGAGTGGGTGGTCGATCTCTCGACCGAAGCGCTCGAGACCTTGCCGCAGGTGTCGCGCCCGATCGCAGCTTTCGCTCCCGTCGTCGTCGAAGGTGGCGATCCGCAAGCGCCGAGCGGCGCGGCCGAGTGGCAAGGCTGGGCGATGGATCGCCTCACCGGTTGGAACGCTGCGAGCCGCGCGCCGGTCTATCGCTTCTACGATCCCGAGGTGCAGGGCCTCGCGTTCCTTCGACCGGGCGAGGCGAACGCATCGGTCCTTCGACCGATTCCCGGTGAAGCGCTCGGCGTCGCGGTGAGCGTCGACGGCAATCCGCTCTACGGCGAGCTCGATGCCTACTGGGGTGGCGCGCTCGCGGTGATCGAATCGGTTCGGAACGTGGTCGCGACCGGCGCGCGTCCCCTCTGCCTCACCGATTGCCTCAATTTCGGGAATCCCGAGGACCCCGCCGCTCTGCGCGAGCTGGACGAAGCGCTCCGCGGGATGGCCGACGCCTGCCGCGCGATCGGCGCGTTCGCGAGCGGAGGAGAGCCGCTGCCGATCGTGTCGGGAAACGTGTCGCTCTATAACTTTTCCGCGGCCGGACGCAGCATTCCGGCCTCGCCGATCGTGGCATGTTTCGGCGTGCTCGATGACTACGGGCGAGCTCTCTCTTCACGCTTCAAGGACCCGGAGGGGATCCTGCTCGTCACCGGTTCTCGCGCGCGCGCCTGGGCAAGCGGTCCCGGAGACGATGGGGTCGCTCGCGGACGCGTGCCTCGACCCGAGCTTCTGGCCGAGGCGCAGGAGATCCGCGTGGTGCTCGCGCTGGCGGAGGCGGGGGTGGTTCGGAGCGCGACCGACATCGCGGACGGCGGCCTCCTCGCGGCGCTCTTCTCTGCCACGATGGGGGAGGAGGCGGCGTTCGGTCTGACCGCCGAGCTGCATTTCGATCGCCTCGCGACATTGGCCGCGGCGCCCATGCCGGCATTCGAGCTCCTCGCGAGCGAGAGCCCAGGCTTCCTACTCGAGGTCTCGCCCTCGCGACTCGACGCGATGACACGCCAGCTCGCCGACGCGGGCGTGCCGCATGCGCAGGTCGGACGGGTCATCGTCGGTTCGCGCTTGCGCCTTCGTGACGCGGGCCGCGAGGTCGGCGCGATCGATCTGGCGGAGATCCACTCCGCTTGGGCGCGAAAGCTGGAGTCGCTGCTCTTCCATCGCGAGCTCGAAGCTCGCGGATCGAAGGAGGTCACCCCGTGAGCGCGCGTGTGGCGGTGCTCAAGTTCCCCGGCAGCAACTGCGAGGCGGAGACGATTCGCGCCCTCCGAGCGGTGCGACTCGAAGCCGAGGAGAGGCGATGGAACGAGCCGAATGTCGCGCTCTCGGGCTTCGACGCCTATGTCCTGCCGGGCGGATTCAGCTATCAGGATCGAGTGCGCGCGGGCGCGATCGCGGCGAGGCTTCCCGTGATGAGCCTCCTCGAGCGGCGCGCGCGCGAAGGCGCTCCGATCCTCGGCATCTGCAATGGCGCGCAGATCCTGGTGGAAGCGGGACTGGTGCCGGGAGGAGACGGCGTCGGCGTGGCCCT
>CAZZAH010000278.1:1985-6108 GCA_964652115.1 uncultured bacterium
TTCCCCTGGACGCCGAACGGAAGCGCGCTCGCGGCGGCGGGGCTCTCGAACGAAGCGGGGAACGTGCTCGCCCTGATGCCGCACCCCGAACGCGCGCAGTGCCTCGCGCAAGTGCCCGAGTATCTCGAGGGAGAGTGGGGGGAGCGGCGCCGCTCCGCCGCCGGCACCTCGGAGCTCGAAGGCGAAGGTCCGGGGCTCACGCTCTTCCGCGCCCTCGCGCGCGCGCTGGCGCACGCATGAGCGAGCGCGATCGAAATCTGGAGGGCGCGATGGGGTCGCTCGTCCCGGAGCGGATCTTGGCGGTGCAGATCCTGGTGGAACGGAAGGGCGCCGATCCCAGCGCGACCACCGCGCGTGAAGCGATTCGCGAGCTGCTCGGCTTCGGGCCGCGTTTGGCTGAGCTTCGTCGACGTCGCCTGCTCGAGCTCATGCTCGACGCCACGGCCGGAGCGCCACGCGAAGTTTTCCTTCGATACCTGGATCGCACCACCCTCCTCTGGAATCCGAACAAGGAACGGGCATGGGTGCGCATCGCGGGCGAGTCGCCCTTCGAGGTCGTGCATGGCGAGGCGCGCGCATCGGGTTTCGGGCAGCCCGACCTCGGCGAGGCGGAGTGGAATCACGTCCTGGTTTGGAATCGGGAAGGAGCCGGCATGCCGGAGGATCTTCGGGCCGGGCTTGTCCCGCTTACGCTGCTCGGCTCGGGCGGCGCGGATCTCTGGAGCGCACGTTGGATTGCGGACTCGGGGGGCGTCGACTTGGGGGATACGGCATCGCTCGACGAAAGGAATCGTCTGACGCAAGCGATCGGAGAGGTCACCACACGAGGAGAGGGATTCTTGGTCAACCCGCACTATCAGGACCATCGACTGCTGCAAGGGCCGGTGCCGCTGCCGCTCTGGGGGAACGCGTAGCATGGGCGATCGCAGGTCGATTGGTTTCGCGCGTGATCCTCGGGACCGCTTTCACGATGAATGCGGTCTCTTCGGGATCCACGGCGGCAATCACGTCCAGGGCAACGGGCACGTCCAGAGCGACGGGCACGTCCAGACCAACGTCACCGATCTGATTTACTTCGGTCTCTACGCGCTTCAGCACCGCGGCCAGGAAGGCGCGGGCATCGTCGTGCACGACGGCAAGAAGACACGCATCGCGAAGGGCGTGGGCCTCGTCTCCGATGTTTTGGACGAGGCGGCGCGCACTCCGCTCAGCGGCTACATGGGGATCGGCCACAATCGCTACGCCACGACCGGTCACGCGACCAAGGTGCGGAACGTGCAGCCCTTCCTCGTCGACTACAAGGGAGGAAAGCTCGCGGTCGCGCACAACGGCAACCTGACCAACGTGCGCCAGCTTCGCGGGCGCATGGAGGAAGAGGGCTCGATCTTCCAGACCACGAGCGACACCGAGATCCTCCTGCATCTGATCGCGCGCTCGCAGGCGCCGACCCTGCCCGAGCGCTTCGCCGCGGCGGCGGTGCAGGTCGAGGGAGCGCTCACCTGCCTGGTGATGGATGAAACGCAGATCCTGGGCTATCGCGATCCGCGCGGCTTCCGGCCGCTGTCGCTGGGCGTGCTCGACGGTATGCACGTGCTCGCGTCGGAGACCTGCGCCTTCGACATCCTGGGAGCGCGCTTCGTTCGCGACGTCGAGCCGGGCGAGCTGGTCATCCTGACCAAGCAAGGTGTGGAGTCGCGGCGGCTCGGTGAAGCGGCGCCCAGAACCGCCTGCATGTTCGAGCAGGTCTACTTCGCGCGGCCCGACAGCGTCGTCTTCGGCGAAGCGGTCAATCGCGTTCGAACCGAGCTCGGTCGCCGGCTGGCGCTCCGCCATCCGATCGAAGCCGATGTCGTGATCGCGATCCCCGATTCTTCGAACTCGGCCGCGCAAGGTTTCGCGTCGGAGCTCGGCTTACCTTACGAGCTCGGCCTGATCCGGAATCACTATGTGGGCCGAACCTTCATCCGGCCCGGGCAAGAGTCGCGAGTCTCCGCGGTGCGCGTGAAGTTCAATCCGGTGAAGAGCCTCCTCGACGGAAAGCGCGTGGTCGCGGTGGACGATTCGATCGTCCGCGGAACGACGAGCAAGAAGTTGGTCGAGCTCCTCTTCCGCGCCGGCGCCAAGGAGGTCCACTTCCGCGTGGCGTCGCCGCCGGTGACTCACCCTTGCCATTACGGGATCGACACGCCGAACCGTGACGAGCTGATCGCGAGCGCGAACGACATCGAGGCGATCCGCCGCTTCATCGGCGCGACCACGCTCGGTTATCTCGCGCTGGAGGACCTGACGGCATCACTCGAACGGCCCGGCGGCTACTGCAGCGCGTGCTGGACCGGACGCTATCCCACGGCGGTGCCGGCGCTCTCGATGTCGACGCCCTTCGACCACGAATGATCGGCCGCGCTTGAGCTACGAACTCTTCATCGCGCGCCGTCATCTGGTGCCCAAGCGTGGGCGCGGCTTCCTTTCGCTCATCACCTGGATCTCGGTCGGGGGGATCGCGCTCGGCACCCTCGCTTTGATCGTGATCCTGGCCGTGATGAACGGCTTCGAGAAGGAGGTCAAGACCCGCATCGTCGGCACCAACGCGCATGTGCTCGTCTTGGGCTACGGCACCGAAGGGATCGGTCCGGTCGAAGACCTCATCGCAAGGGTGAAGGAGAACCCGGAGGTCGTCGCCGTCGCCCCCTTCGTCTACGGCAAGGCGCTCATCTCCTCCAAGTGGGGCTCGGACGGCGTGGTGGTGAAAGGGGTCGACCTCGAGGCGGAGGCGAACGTCACCGACGTGCCGAAGTACATCAAGTCGCTCGACGGTCCTCTGTCGCTCGAAGCGAAGAACGGTGAGCTCCCCGGCATCGTCTTGGGCACGCACATCGCGGACAACCTCCGCGTCGCCTTGGGCGAGAAGGTCCAGATCCTGACGCCGCACACCGGCCAGGTCTCGCCGTTGGGGTATGTCCCGAAGGTCAGGAATTACCGCGTGGCCGGCATCTTCAAGTCGGGCATGTACGAATACGACGCCTCGCTCGCCTTCATCGGCCTGGCGGAGGCGCAGAGCTTCTACGGTCTCGGCGAAAAGGTCTCCGCCCTCGAGGTGCGCGTGCGCGACATGTACCGCGCGCCGCTCGTGGGGGAGGAGCTCCTGAAGCTGCTCGGTGGCTTTCCCTATCGCGTGAGCGACTGGATCGAGATGAACTCGAACCTCTTCTCCTGGATGCAGACGGAGAAGCGGGTGATGTTCGTGATCCTCGCGCTCATCGTCCTGGTCGCGGCCTTCAACATCACCGGCGCGCTCATCATGCTGGTGATGGAGAAACGGCGAGAGATCGGCATCCTCCGCTCGATGGGCGCGACTCAAGGCGAGGTGGCGCGCATCTTCGTCTGGGAGGGCGTGGTGATCGGCGGCGTCGGCCTGACGTTGGGCGCCGCCGGCGGGCTCCTCCTCTGCTATCTCCTCGAGCGCTACAAGTTCATCAAGCTGCCGGGCGACGTCTACTTCATCGATACCTTGCCGGTGAAGGTCGAAGCGCTCGACGTGGCCTCGATTCTGATCGCGGTTTTCGTCATCTCGATCCTGGCGACGATCTATCCGGCCTGGCGCGCGTCGCGTCAGGACCCGGTGGAGTCGATCCGCCAATGAGCACCGATCCACCCCGCGACACGAACTCCATCGACGCGGACGCGCTCGCGCGGCTGAGGGAAGGGCGAGGCCACGATCCCGCGGCGATCCTCCTCGAAGCGACGGGCCTCAATCGCACCTACGCCATGGGGAGCGAACGCATCGAGATCCTCCGCGGCGCGGATCTCACGCTTCGTCAAGGCGAGATCCTCGCGGTGGTCGGAGCCTCGGGGTCGGGGAAGAGCACGCTCCTTCACATCCTCGGGACGCTCGATCGGCCCGACGGGGGTAGCGTGCGCTTCCAGGGCGAAGACCTCTTCACGCGAAACGATCGCGATCTCGCCCGCTTTCGGAATCGGCACCTGGGCTTCGTCTTTCAATTCCATCACCTCTTGCCGGAGTTCACCGCGCTCGAGAACGTGGCCATGCCGGGTCGTATTCGAGGCCTGTCCAAGCGGGAGGCCGAAGCGCACGCGCGCGAGCTCCTGGGCGAGGTTCGCCTCC
>CAZZAH010000279.1:0-6070 GCA_964652115.1 uncultured bacterium
CTTGAGCTTCTCGTCGCCCGCATCGGCTTGCCAGGAGTACGAGCCCGCATCGGTCGCGATCGGCGCGGAGAGTCGCGCATATCGCGCGGCGCGCGTCAGCTCAGCGCGCATCCACTCGCGGCCAGGGGTGGCATCGAGCAGGCGGCGCGTGATCGCCTCTTGCGCGGCGACGAAGGCCTGCGTCTCCGGATCGTCGAGCCGCTCCATCCAGAGATAGGGATCGGCGAACCACCGGCCATGCGCGTGGTAGCCGCTCGCGCTGTCGGCACGCGGCTCCACTAGAAGACGTCGCTCTCCTCGACCTCGGCCAGCGACTCGAAGCGCGCGAGCTCTCCGATCCAAGCGAGGCGGACGGTGCCGGTCGGACCGTTACGGTGCTTGCCGATGATGACCTCGGCCACGCCGCGCACCTCCTCCTTGTTCGGTCGATAGAACTCCTCGCGGAAGATGAAGACCACCAGGTCGGCGTCCTGCTCGATCGCGCCCGATTCGCGGAGGTCGGAGAGCATCGGCCGCTTGTCCTCGCGTTGCTCGACCGCGCGCGAGAGCTGGGAGAGGGCCACGATCGGGATCTCGAGCTCCTTCGCGAGCGCCTTGAGCGAGCGCGAGATCTGCGAGATCTCCTGCTGCCGGCTCTCGGGGTTGGAGTAACCGCGCGCGAGCTGAAGGTAGTCGACCACGATCATGGCGAGGCCCTGCTCCTTCTTCAGGCGGCGAGCCTTGGCGCGCATCTCCATCACGCTGATCGCGGGCGTGTCGTCGATGAAGAGCGGCGCTTCGGAGAGGACGCCCGCCGCCATCGCGAGCGACTGCCACTCCTCGGGCCTTAGATAGCCGGTGCGAAGTCGATGCGCCGGGATCCGCGCCTGCGAGGAGAGCATGCGCATCACCAGCTGCTCCTTGCTCATTTCGAGCGAGAAGATGCCGACCGGCAGCCGCTCCTTCACCGCCGCGAACTCGGCGATGTTCATCGCGAGCGAGGTCTTTCCCATCGAAGGACGGCCGGCGACGATGATGAGGTCAGCCTTCTGGAAGCCGGCCGTCATCTTGTCCATGTCGAGGAAGCCGGTCGGGATGCCGGTGACCGCGCGCTTGTTGTCGAACACTTCCTGGATGACGTCGACCGCGCGCGGCAGCAGCGACTTGAGCGAAACGAAGCCGCGCTTCATGCGCGGATCGTTGATGCCGAAGATCAGCTCCTCCGCCCGATCGATCAGCTGGCCCGAGCTGTCGGAGGCCTCGTAGCCGCGCTGCACCAGCTCGGTCGCGACCTCGATCAGCTTCCGGAGCACGCCCTTCTCGAGCACGATGTTCGCGTGGTACTCGACGTTGGCCGCGGTCGGCACCGAGTCGAGCAGGCTCGAGATGTAGGCCGCGCCTCCGACCCCTTCGAGCTGACCACGCTTGCGCAGCTCCTCGGTCAGCGTGATCAGGTCGGGCGATTCGTTCCGATCGTAGAGCGAGAGGATCGCCTCGAAGATCTTCCGATGGCTGTCCCGATAGAAGCAGCTCGCGTCGAGCACCTCGGTCGCGCGGCCGATCGCTTCCTTCTCGAGGAGCATGGCTCCTAAGACCGACATCTCGGCCTCGAGCGCTTGCGGCGGCACGCGACCGCTTGGGGTGAAGGACGACTCCGGCGCACCGATGCGTTCACGCAGTGACATGGTTGGCCTTTGGGGGCAGAGCCCCGTCTCGCGGACGAACTCTTGGCGGGCGAGCGACGATGCGCTCGCGACTACTCGTCGAGCTTACGGCGAAGCAGCTGCACATCCTCCCAGACCGTCGCCTTCAAGGCCGGATTCCGAAGGAGTGCCGCGGGATGATAGGTCGGAAGGACCGGGATCCCCTTGTACTCGGACCACTGGCCGCGCAGCTTGCCGATCGGCATCGTGGTCTGAAGCAAGTACTGCGTTGCGAAGAGGCCGAGCGTGCAGATCGCCTTCGGTCGAAGGAGCGCAAGCTGCCGCTCGAGGTACGGCCCACACTGGAGCATCTCCTCAGGAAGCGGATTGCGGTTCTCCGGCGGGCGGCACTTGAGCACGTTCGCGATGTAGACCTGCTCGCGATCGAGCCCGATCGCCTCGATGATCTTGGTCAGGAGCTGACCCGCGCGACCAACGAAGGGGAAGCCTTGGCGATCCTCATCCGCACCCGGTGCTTCGCCGACGAAGACGAGCGGCACCGTGCCGTTTCCTCCGGCGAAGACGACCTGCGTGCGCGTCTGACAGAGCCCGCACTTCATGCAGCCCGACGCCTCGGCCTTGAGCGCTGCGAGTTGCTCCGCCCAATCGGCGTCGCGTCCGGTCGCGATCGGCGGCGGTCCCCAGCTCGGACGCTTCGCCGCGGGGCCGCTCGGACGCGTGGTGCTTTCTTCCCCGAGCGCGCTCGACGAAGCACCGAGCTCGCTCGAGGAGACACTGGGCGGCTTGGGATCATTCGGCCGCGAGCTCTGCGCGGAAGCCCGCGGCACCTCGCTCGGAACGGGACGGATCGCCGGAACACGCGGAGCCGCTCGCTCGATCGGCTCGCTCCGGAAGACTGCGCCACGCGGCGCTTGCACGCGACCGGGACCGGCCACGACCTCCTTCATCAGATCACGCACGCTGCGCGCGAGCTCGGGGTCGGCCCAGAAGCGCACGCCGCGTCGATAATCTTCCTCCGCCAAGCGCAGCACCTCGCGCGCGGCCCAGAGGGACAGATCGTCCTGTTCATCAATCATCGAGTCTTCCTTTTCGCGCCGGGCGCCTTCGAGCGCGCGAGGCTGTCTTCATTCCTGGTCTTGGCGGGCTTGAGCGCGGCGGCTTGTTCGAGCAGCGCGCGGGCCGCCTCGTATTTCGAGCGGAGGCCGAGATCGAGGCTCTTGCCGTCCGCGAAGAAGAGTGACAGGTGCGTCGAGTCGCCGCCGAAGGCCGACTCCGGACGCGAGGGATCGTTGAGCGCGATCAGGTCGAGCCCCTTCTCCTTGAGCTTCCGCTTGGCGCGGGCGGTGCGCTCCTTCGCCTCGCCGCCCCACTCGAGCGCGAAGCCGACCGTCACCTTGTCCTCGCGCAGTCCGCGCAGGCCGGCCAGGAGATCGGGATTGGGCACGAGGTCGATCCGGACGCTCGATTCGCCGCTCGCCATCTTGACCGCATGGCTTCGACGCGGCCGATAGTCGGAGACCGCCGCCGCCATCACGAGGAGCTCATGATCGGCCTGCAGATGCTCGAGCGCGCTTCCCATCTCGAGCGCCGATTGCACCGACACGATCTCGATGCCGCTCGGAGGATCGATGGTCGTCGCCGCGCGGATGAGCGTGACCTCGTAGCCGAGATCGCGCCCCGCCTCGGCGATGGCGAAGCCCATCTTGCCGCTCGAGTGGTTGGTCACGCAGCGCACCGGATCGATCGCCTCGACCGTGCCACCCGCCGTCACGAGCAACCGTCCGCGTCCGCTCCCCTTCGCGAGGAGCTTCATCACGACGCCCAAGATCTCGCTCGGCTCGCTCATCCGTCCGGCGCCGAACTCGCCGCACGCGAGCTCGCCCGTGCCCGGGTCGACGAAGTGGGCGCCGCGCTCAGCTAAGAGACGCACGTTGGCGCGCACCGCGGGATGTTCCCACATGCGCGTGTTCATCGCGGGGCAGTAGAGCACCGGCACGGTCGACGCGAGGATGGTGGTCGAGAGCGCGTCGTCGGCGATGCCGTGCGCGATCTTGCCGAGAAGGTTCGCGGTGGCGGGCGCCACCACGATGAGGTCGGCCTCGCGCGTCGCGCGGATGTGCTCGATCGACGACGCGCTCGACGCGGGGCGTGAATCGTCCGAGCCGACGGGCTTGTCACTCGTCTCCCATCCGGCGGTCGGTCCGACCGGCGTGCCGAAGAGCTCGACCGTGACCGGCCGATTGCTCAGGGTCGCAAGGGTGAGCGGCGTGATGAACTCGGCGCCGGAGCGCGTCATCACCACCGTGACCTCGATGCCCGCCTTGGTCAGAAGGCGCACCAGCTCGGCCGACTTGTAGGCGGCGATCGATCCGGTCACGCCGAGGACGACGCGCTTCACGATTCGTCTCCACCCGCGATGAGGGCACGGCTCACGCGCGCGCGCTCGGCCCGCACGATCGAGAGAAGCTCTTCGACCGCGGCCTCACGATCGCCGTTCACCACCACGTAGTCGTACTTGTCGACCATCTGGAGCTCGGCCAGCGCGCGATTCAGGCGGCGATGGATCTCCTCCTCGCTGTCGGTCTTCCGTCCGCGGAGTCGTTGCTCCAGCTCCTCGATCGAAGGGGGCAGAAGGAAGACGAGCACCGCGTTGGGATAGCGCGCGCGGATGTTCATGCCGCCCTGCACATCGATGTTGAGCACGGCGGTGAGGCCTTCGGCCAGGCGCGCGTCGAGCCACGATCGCGGAGTCCCGTAAAGATGGCCATGCACCTCGGCCCACTCCGCCATGCCGTTGGCCGAGCGCTCGTGATGAAACTGATCCGCGGTGTAGAAGAAGTAACTCTCGCCGTCGACCTCATCGCAACGACGCGGCCGAGTGGTGGCGGAGATCGATCGCACCGCACGCGGCATCGCCTCCAAGAGCGAACGACAGAGGACGGTCTTGCCCACGCCGGACGGCCCCGAGACGACGAAGGGGAATGCCGGAATGATGAGGCGAGGCAACGGAGACATCTTCACTCCTTCTCCGGGCGGAGAGAGCAACGAGCGATCGGAAGCTCAGGTCGTCCCCGCCGCGGCAGGCCGGGGAGCGCATTCTACTCGAAGTTTTGGACCTGCTCGCGGATTCGCTCGATTTCTTCTTTGATCACGATGACGTCGCGGGCGATCGAAACATCCTGCGCCTTGGACCCGATCGTGTTGGCCTCGCGGTTCATCTCTTGCAGGAGGAAATTGAGCTTGCGGCCGGCCGGTTCGGGGGCTCGAACCAGCTCGCGGAACTGCTCCAGATGGGAGCGCAGGCGAATGCACTCCTCGGTGCAGTCGGTGCGGTCGACGAAGAGCACCGCCTCGGCCTCGAGGCGAAGGCGGTTGTACTCGAGGTCCTGGCTGATCTCGGCCAGCCGGGCGGTCAAACGTTCACGTTGGTTGCTGACCATCTTCGGCACACGTTGCACCACGGCCTCGAGCGCGGATTGAATCAGGTCGACCCGCTGGAGAAGATCGATCGCGAGGTTGTCGCCTTCGCGCTTCTTCATGCCGAGGATGTCGTTGAGCGCGCGCTCGAGCACCGGTTCCATCACCTTCCAGGCAGTCTCTTCGTCGAACGCTTGGCTGTCCCAGGTCAGAACCTCGGGCAGGCCGAGCAACGTCGAGAGCTCGATCTCGCCCGGCAACGACAGCTTCGTCTTGAGCTCACGCAGCGCTGAGAGATAGGCGGCGGCCGCGGCGCTGTTTACTTTGAGCGCGCCGCTGTCGTCCTCGTTCCCATCCAGCGAGAGGTTCACGTAGATCTTCCCGCGCGAGAGCTTCTGCTGTGTGCGCTCGCGGATGCGTGCTTCCAGGTTGGCCAGCACCTTGGGCAGTCGGACGGAGACCTCGCAGAAGCGATGGTTGACCGAGCGAACCTCGAGCGAGAGGCGCTTTCGATCGAGCTGCGCCTCGGCGCGCCCGTAGCCGGTCATGCTGAGCAACATGGTTCTCTCCCCAAAAAGGTAGAGCGGGAGGATACAGCGCGGCTCTTTCGAGGGTCAACGTTCGACCCGTCCCGGCGCTATACTCGACCCGCGCGAACCGCGCGCACCGCTATTCGCCCCTCGACTGGAGTTTCCGATGACCAAGCGCCTTGTCTCCCTCTTCGGGCTCGCTGCCCTCGGAGTTGCCGCCTGTTCCTTCTTCGCCGGCTCCGCCCTCGCCGTCTGGTCGAGCGACCCGGCGGTCAACCTCGCCATCGCGGACCGCACCGGAGAGCAGGTCGTGCCCAAGATCGCGTGCGCGGCCGACGGCGCGTGCTACGTCGCGTGGTTCGACAACGCGAGCGGCGGTTACGAGGTCTATCTGCAGCACCTCGATCCGCAAGGCAACGAGCTCTGGCCGCACAACGGCATCCTCCTCAGCAACCACACGCAGGAGACCTCGCTCGTCGA
>CAZZAH010000280.1:0-6068 GCA_964652115.1 uncultured bacterium
CGGTCTTCTATCTGGGGAAGAACTGGGGCTTCCGTCCGCCGTGGCACTACCGAATCGTCGAGCTGCTCGGTGCGATGCCGATCGTGCTCCTCCCGCTCTTCCTTGGCGGGCTGGTCATTGCGGGTCGAGAGTGGTGGGCGAGCGCGCGACTCTCGTGGCGCGAGCGTGTGCGGCTCACGCCACGTGCGTGGCTCGCGGCGGTGGGACTCGGCGGCGTCGTCTTCAGCTTGGCGATCGGTTGGCTTCCGAGCGCGCCCAACCACGACGGCACGAGGCAGTTCATCTTCGTGTTCGTGCCGGCGGCCCTGCTCGCCGCGCTCACGCTCGATGCAATCGCACGCGAGCTCAGTCGCCGTCGCGTCGGAGCGCGTTGGCTGCCGGTCGCCGTGCTGCTCCTTCCGGCGATCGGCCTGACGACGTCGCTTCGGGTCGAGCCCTTCGGCCTTGCCTATCGGAGCGAGTGGCTTGGCGGCATCGCCGGCGCGTGGCGTCGTGGTTTCGATCTCGAGTACTGGGGAGGGGCGATCACGCCGAAGCTGCTCGAGGAAGTTGCCGCGATGCACGGCGCCTCCGGCGATCCGCCCTACATCCTCTCGGTCCCGAAGCTCGACTTCTTCGAGGCGGCGGACGATCTCTGGCGCGGCCTCGTTCCCGACGTGAAGCTCGACACGCTGGCGGTCGACGCTTCGCCCGCTTACTACTCCGCCTGGGCCACGCCGGAGCTCCGGCAACGCGGGCGCGTCGGGCTGCGTCTCTCATCCCCGCGTCCGCTCGATGGGATCCTCGTCTTCTACCGTCGCTCTTGGGTGGAGGACGGTTTTCAGGAGCTGATGTCGATCCTCGTCGCGCGCGGCGATCTTCGCCTGATCGACGAGACGCGGGTCGACGGCTTGGTGCTCGCGCAGCTCTTTGCGGTCGAGCGTTCGATTCCGGTTCGTCTGCCCGGTGATCCCACCGGAAAGGTCTGGTATGTGCCGGCGTCGGTGCCTGAATTGGTGGGGTATCCGCCCAAGCCTTGAGGGCTGGTCTTCAGGCGCGCGCATCGCGATCACTCTCCGCTCTCGGTGATCAGCGACTCGATCGCGGACTCGGCCGCGAGCGCGGACGAGGACCACGCCCACTGAAAGTTGAACCCGCCCAGGCGGCCGTCGACGTGCAGCACCTCTCCGGCGAAGTAGAGCCCCGGCGCGAGGCGAGACTGCATGCGCGCGTCGAGCTCCTCGAGCGGAACGCCACCCGAGGTCACCTCCGCCTTCTCGAACCCGAGCACGTCGATCACCGGAAGCTCCAGGTGAACGAGTGCTTCGATCGCGCGACGGCGCGCCTCCTTCGTCGACTGGGCGAGAGGATGCGCCGGATCGACCGCGGCGCACGTGGCCAGGTGATCGAGCAGCCTCCGCGGAAGATCGGGGCAGAGCGTGCGCAGCGTGGATGCGGGATGACTCCGTGCGAGCGCGAGCCACCGCGACTCCAGCGACTCGCGCGATTCCTCAGGCAGAAACGACGCGTGAACCACGCGTGCCAATGCCGGTCGATCGACGCGAGCGCGAGCCCAGGGTCCGCTCAGGTCGAGCGCCGCCGGGCCGCTCACGCCGAAGTGCGTCCAGAGCATCGCGCCCTCCGCGCGCGACTCCTCCTTGCCGCCGACGAGAAGCGCGAGCTTCACCGGCGTCGCGATCCCCGCGAGATCGGGCGGATGCGCGAGCACGATCGGCGTGAGCGCCGGAACGAAGGGCACGAGCGAATGTCCGAGCCTTCGTAGCACCGGGTGGAGCGAGCCATCGCTCCCGCTCTTCGGGAAGGAGAGCCCCCCGGTGGCGACGATGACGCGTCTCGCCTGGAGCGAGGGGAGTGGTGCGCCTTCGGGGTCGACGCAGCTCACTTGCCAACGTCCATCGGTCGCGAGCTCGAGGTCGGCGCAGCGAAGGCCACTCAGGATCGACACGCCCAGCGACTCCACGCCGCGCACGAGGGCGGCGAGCACCGAGCGCGCGGAGTCATCGGCGGGGAAGATCTTTCCGTTCGGCTCGGTCTTGGTGGCAAGGCCCAGCTCGCGTTCGAAGATCGCGCGCGATTCCTGCGCGCTCTGATGCTTGAGCACGCGCGCGACGCGGTTTCGGTTGCCGCCGCGAAAGTCGTCCGGACCGACCTCGATGTGGGTGAGGTTGCAGCGCGTGCCGCCCGACATCAGGATCTTCGCGCCGAACTTCACGCGACCGTCGAGCACCGCGACACGGAGGCCGGGATGCTCTCGCGCCTTGAGGCGTCGACCGGCGCAGAGTCCGGCCCACAGCCCCGCGGCCCCTGCTCCGATGATGGCGAGATCCCAGGGGCGCCCTTCAGTCACTGGGTCCAATTGGCTGAACTTTCTCCTTGATTGGTCGAGTACAACGACCGTACTTTGGCTGGGTGCCGCGAGTTTGATGGCCCAATACACGGTCCAATTGGACCCTATGATGGCCCGAGCCCTACGCGGAGGAACCGTGCTCCTAGGCTTCCCCTCCGACATCCGCATCGATCGGAACGCGAGCGAGCCGCTCTACCGGCAGATCGCGGCGTCCATCCGCGCACAGATCCGAGCGGGACGCCTGAGGCCGGGAGTGAAGCTACCCGCCACGCGCACCGTTGCCAAGGAGCTCGGCCTCCATCGGCGCACGGTGATCCAGGCCTTCGAGCTCTTGATGGACGAAGGATGGCTCCTGGCCGGAGTGGGACAAGGCACCTTCGTGCGTGAGGACGCATCGCGCGGGGACGCCCAGGCAACGCCACGCGAGGGAGGCGACGGCGGCCCCGCTTCGCACCGCGGCGCGAACGAGCGCGATTCCTTCTCCTGGGAGGCGCACCTCCGTCATCGAGCCGACCCTTCGCCGGTGTGGCGCTACCTCAGCCGCAATCGCCCGGACCCTGAGTGGATTCGCTTCACCGGCGCGACGGCCGACCCGAGCCACTTCCCGGCGGAGGACTTTCGTGTCGAGCTCGACGCGGTCTTTCGCGAGCAAGGCGCGGCCGCGCTCGACTACGGTGCGCCCGAAGGGATCCTTCCGCTGCGCGAGTGGGTCCGCGATCGGCTGAGCGCGCGGGGCGTGTCGGTCGACGCGGAAGAGATCATGATCGTGAACGGCTCGCAGCAGGGGCTCGACCTGATCGCGCGTCTCCTGGTGGTGCCGGGCGACGACGTGTTGGTGGAGGAGCCGGGCTACAGCAATGGCTTCCGCGTCTTCCAGACGAACGGCGCGCGAACCCTTGGCGTTCCGGTGAACGATGGCGGGCTCGACCTCGCGCCGCTGGCCAGGATCCTCCGCGAGTCGTCGCCACGTCTCCTCTACCTCATGCCCAACTTCCAGAATCCGACTGGGCAGTGCTTGGATCGGGATCGCGTCGCCCCCTTGCTCGAGCTTTGCCGACGCCACAACGTGCCGCTGATCGAAGACCAATTCGACGGCGACCTGGTCTACGAAGGAGAAGCCCCGCGACCGCTCAAGTCGTCGGATCGCGACGATCAGGTCGTGCTGCTCGGCAGCTTCTCCAAGATTCTCTTTCCGGGTCTTAGGCTCGGATGGCTCGTGCTGCCGCGACCCTTGCTCGCGCCGATGCGCGATCTGAAGCAGGTGGCCGACTTCTCGAGCGGGCTCTTGGTGCAGCATGCGATGGAGCGCTTCTGCCGGCGTGGTCTCCTCGATCGACATCTCGAACGCGTGCGCGCGATCTACGGCCGGCGGCTCCGCACGATGCTCGACGCGATGGAGCGCGAGTTTCCGCCCGAGGTCGCTTGGACTCGTCCGCGTGGCGGCCTGACCCTTTGGGCGACCTTGCCCGAGGGGATGGACTCGCTCGAGCTCCTCGAGAGCGCGCGCGGAGAGGGGGTCGACTTCTCGCCCGGCTTCCTCTTCTTTCCGAATGGGGGAGGCACGCGAAACCTGCGTCTTTCCTACGTGCGCGAGACGGAAGAGCGGATCGAGCGGGGCATCAAGATCCTCGCGCGATTGATCAAGGAACAGCTCTCGAGCCAACCGCGCATCGCGTCGGGCCGGCCGTTCTTTTAGACAGCAACTCAGAAGGAGGAGACGATGGAGACAGGTAGCTTGCGGCTCAAGACGGGGCTGGCCGAGATGCTGAAGGGGGGCGTCATCATGGACGTCACCAACGCGGAGCAGGCCAAGATCGCCGAGGACGCGGGCGCGGTCGCGGTGATGGCGCTCGAGCGTGTGCCGGCCGACATCCGTCGCGACGGCGGCGTCGCCCGCATGGCAGATCCGACGAAGATCAAGGAGATCATGGCGGTCGCCTCGATCCCGGTCATGGCCAAGTGCCGCATCGGCCACTTCGCCGAGGCGCAGGTGCTTCAGTCGCTCGGCGTCGACTTCATCGACGAGAGCGAGGTGCTGACCCCGGCCGACGAGGCGCATCACGTCGACAAGCAAGCGTTCAAGGTGCCGTTCGTCTGCGGCTGCCGCGATCTGGGCGAAGCGCTTCGTCGAATCGGCGAGGGCGCGGCGATGATCCGCACCAAGGGCGAGGCCGGCACCGGCAACGTGGTCGAGGCGGTGCGCCACATGCGCGCGATCGTGCGCGGTCTGCGCGAGCTCACCACCCTGCGCGATGAAGAGCTGATGGCGAAGGCGAAGGAAATCGGCGCGCCCTACGAGATCGTCCGGCTTTGCGCCAAGACCGGGAAGCTGCCGGTCCCCAACTTCAGCGCCGGTGGGCTCGCGACGCCGTCCGACGTGTCGCTCCTGATGCAGATCGGCGCCGAGGCGGTCTTCGTCGGCTCGGGCATCTTCAAGTCGGGCGACCCGGCGAAGCGCGCGAAGGCGATGGTGCAGGCGGCGACGCACTACAACGATCCCGACACCATCGCGCGTCTCTCCGAGGGCCTGGGCGAGCCGATGGTCGGAATCGACATCCGCACGCTCGACGAGAAGGAGCTCCTGGCCACACGCGGCTGGTAGCGATGTCGAAGCGGATCGGCGTGCTGGCGCTCCAGGGGGACTTCGCGGCGCATGCGCGCGCGCTCGAGCGCGTCGGCGCGATCGCGTGCGAAGTACGCACCATTCGTGAGCTCGAGGGAGTGGCGGGACTGATCATGCCCGGCGGCGAGAGCACGGCATTGCTCAAGCTGATGGAGCCCGCCGGGCTCGAGGAGGCGATCGCGAACTTTCACCGCGCGGGCGGCGCGCTCTTCGGCACCTGCGCCGGGCTCATTCTCCTCGCGCGTGACGTGGTCAATCCGGCGCAGCGGAGCATGGGGCTGCTCGATTGTCAGGTGGAGCGGAACGGCTACGGCCGCCAGCGCGAGAGCTTCGTCGGCACCGGAGAGCTCGTGCTCGACGGGGGCGCGCACGCCGAGGTCGAGATGGTGTTCATCCGCGCGCCTCGCATCCACCATTGCGGCTCCGAGGTCGAGGTGATCGCCACCCACGCAGGCGAGGCGGTGATGGTGCGACAAGGGCGCGTGCTCGGCGCCACCTTTCACCCCGAGCTCACGTCGAGCATCGAGGTCCACCGGCGATTCGTCGACTTGGCTTAGGGTCGACGGGACTAGTCGCCGCCTTCGCGCGATTGGAATCGTAGCGCGCGAAATTCGGACGGCTCGGGACTCTGGAGCAGGTCGCCTTCCGCCATCGACGCGCCGTCGAGCGCGAGAACCGCGGCCGGCAACCAGAGTCGATGCGCGTGGAGCCAAAGCCGCCGCGTCCGCGCGTCGCGCGCATGCGCGTTCGAGGCCTCCTTGCCATACCGTCGATCCCCGAGGATCGGCGTGCCCCGTGCCGCCAGGTGCACCCGAAGCTGGTGCATTCTCCCGGTCGTCGGTCGAAGTGAGAGGAGCGTGAGCTCTCCTCGCCTCGTCAACGTCTCGTAGCGGGTGACCGCGGGCATGCCTCGCGAGTCGATCACCATCTCTCCCGATGCGTTTCGTCGAAGCGAGAGATCGATCGTCCCTCGGTGCGGACGCGGCGCCCCCACGACCCACGCGAGGTACTCCTTCTTCATTCTGCGCTCGCGAAAGGCGGCACGAAGCGCGCGATGGCCTTCGGCGCTGAGCGAGAAGAGCAGCACGCCCGAGGTGT
>CAZZAH010000281.1:0-2594 GCA_964652115.1 uncultured bacterium
CAGCTTTTCCCTCACCCCCTTCGGCGTCACCTCCTCCAATCGTTCGTAGAGCGCCCTGAGCGAACCGAATTGCTGAAGGAGCTTGGCCGCGGTCTTCTCCCCCACGCCGGGAACGCCCGGCACGTTGTCGCTCGAGTCGCCCATCAGCGCGAGGAGGTCGATCATCTGCTCCGCCGCGACACCCCAGCGCTCGCGAACTCCGTCCTCGTCGATCCACTGTGCCGGCTCGGCCGCGCGCGGCGGAATGAGCTGCTTCACCTTCGGCGAAACGAGCTGCATGAAATCCTTGTCGGCCGAGACGATCACCGCCTCCTCGCCCGCGCGCACCGCTGCCGTCACCATCACGCCGATCAAGTCGTCCGCCTCGAGCCCTTCGCACTCGAGCACACGAATGCCCATCGCGTTCAACACCTGACGTGCGCGTGGGCCTTGGCTGATCAGGTCGGGCGGCATCGGCGGTCGATGCGCCTTGTACTCGGCGTAGCGCTGGTGACGAAAGGTCGGCGCGCCGAGATCGAAGGCGACGGCCAGGCGATGCGGCTTCTCCTCACGGATCAAGCGGACGAGCGTGTGCACCAGTCCGTAGACGGCGCTCACCGGCTCACCCTTCGAGGTGATGAGCGGGTTCCGCATCATCGCGAAGTGCGCGCGAAAGAGGAGGCCGGTGCCGTCGACCAAGAACGCGCGTCCTGCTTCGCTCATCGTTCCTCCGCGAGATAGAGACCATGTTCGTGGATGTAACGCTCGACCGCCGGCGGAACCAGGAAGCGAATCGAACGCCCGGCCGCCACTCGCGCGCGAATCTCCGTCGAAGCGAGTCGAAGCCGTGGGCCGCTGAGCTCTGTCGCCTGTGGCGGCGGATCGGCGAGCGCGGGATCAGCCGGTGCGAGGTTCGGCTCCTCCTCGCTCGGCCGCGCGTACACCGCCAGCCGCGCGAGCCGCATGATCTCCTCCGGCTCGCGCCACGCCGGAAGATCGCGCAAGGAGTCGGCGCCGAGCAGCAACCAAAGCTCCGCTTCGGGCTCGAGCGTAGCGAGTCGACGCAGCGTGTCGACGGTATAAGACGGGCGCAGGTCCTCGCGCTCGAGCTCGGACGCGATCAAGCCGGTGGTCCCTTCCAGCGCGAGGGAGAGCATCGCGAAACGGTCCGAGTAAGGAGTGATCGGCGCGCCCGGCTTGTGCGGCGGACGCGAAGCGGGGATCAGCAGCACCCGATCGAGCGCGAGCTCCTCGCGGGCCTGCTCCGCCAGCAAGAGGTGGCCGAGATGGATCGGATCGAAGGTCCCGCCCAGGATGCCGAGCCGCACGCCGCGCAGCACCTAACTACGGCGCGGCGCTGCCCGCGGCATCGAGCGCGGTCAACGCCGCTTCCGCCTTCTGGCGCAATCCGCGCAGGCGGAGGGTCCGCGCCATCTGTTCGTCGGTCGCGTAGTCGAGCAGCCGCTGGTAACTCTGCCGCGCGTTCTCGATCTGACCGAGCGAACGCTGCGCCTCCGCCAAGCCGAACATGGCGTCGCCCGCGCGGGAGGAGTCGCTCAAGATCGCGAGCGACTTCTGGTAGTAGATGATCGCCGCCTGCGGCTGCTTGAGCTGCCGGTAGGTCTCGCCGTTCAGGTAGTGCTTGATCGCGAGCCGATCGCGGGAAGCGCGCAAGAGACGCTCGGCATCCGCGCGATGGGTGCCGTCGGGATAGTGCCGCAGATACGACTCGAAGGCCTGCTGGGCCGAGACGATCGGCTCCGGGTCCCTGGCGGGCGAGTGCGCCGACTCGAAGAAAGAGACGGCGCGATCGTACTCCGCGTCCTCTCGATGCTCCGAGGTGGGGTAATCGCTCAAGAGCCGATCGAACTCCTGCTCCGCCAAGAGCTGCTCGTCGAGCTCCATGTGCGAGCGTCCGAGGAAGTAAGTGGCGTCGTCGACGCGATCGCTTCCCGGATTGGCGGAGCGGAAAGCCTCGAGCGCCTGCGCCGCCTGGTAATACTTCCGGTTGTTGTAGAGCTCCTCCGCGTGGAGGTAGTCCCCCTCGGCGCCCAGGCCCGGCATGTTGCGCGGCGCGGCGCATCCGGCCAACGCCGTGATCAGCAGGACCGCGGCAAGCTCCGCGCTCCCTATCCGCCTCTCTCGCCGCATCAATTCTGGTTTTGGTAGAAGAGGTAGATGAGGCTGGTCACGATGCCGACCACCACCGCCGGCTCGACGTAGCGACCCAGGCTCGGCGGCATCAGAGCAGGCCGCTGGAAGGGATAGGTCGCCCCTTCGGCCAAGATCTTCTGCGAGCCGGTCAGGTGATCGACCGCGTGACGCTCGACCGAGACGACTCGCTTGAGCGTGCCTTCCGGCCCCTTCAAGTGCGAGAACTGAACATAGGTGCCGGCAACCCGCCAGAAGCGGAGCGGACCGAAGAGCATCCTCCGCGAGGCGTCGGCGTAGGTCACACCGAACTCGAGCACATCGACGTCGATCACGTCGCCGGCCGGTAGTCCGCCCGCCGGAAGCTCGACGCTCGCGGGGCGCGGTCTGGTCTGGACGGGGTTCGAGTCGTCGATCTCTTCGGGAACCGGCGGCGGCTGACTCGACGAAGGCGGCTCCTGGCT
>CAZZAH010000281.1:2694-6056 GCA_964652115.1 uncultured bacterium
CGCTCATGATGGTGACCGCGCTGCCGGGAGGGAGGCCGAGAGAGTCGGCCGCCTCTCGCACCGCTTCGTCGGTCAGGCGATCGAGCAGGCCGAGATTGCTGGTGAAGCGCGATCCCGCGTGCGCGGGCGGAGCGGAGGCGAGGCCAAGCATCGCCAACAACAGAAGCGCCAGGGCGACGGAGCCCAAGCCTAAGGAGCACTGGGCGAAACTCGACGGGATGAGAGGCGAAAGTCTTCCACGACGGAGGGTGACCCCCAAACAACGGGGCTCGAATGAATCGAGCTTAGATCCGCGCACGCTCCTCCCCTTCTTGGCTTGCGAGCTCGAGGGTCCCCTCGAGCACGCCGACGAGGTCGTACGGGCCCGCGCCTCGGATCCGTACCTTCGGCATCGCGCCGGGAGCGAGTCCGGGGCCGTGGCCACGCTCCGTTTGCTTCGCCGGCTTCAGGTCACCGATCGACGCGCCGCTGGAAGGCAGAGCGATCTTGACCTGGCCATCGATCTCGAGCGCCTGACCCGACCACCGGCCGAAGGCCACGCGCTTTTCCTCGTCCACGCGATCGATCAGGACCTCGAGCTCCTGTCCGATCCGCCGCTTGTTTCGCCTGAGAGCGATCGAGCGCTGCTGCGCGAGGATCTGGTCACGCCGCTCCCACCTGAGCTCATCCGGCAGCTGATCCGGCATCGTGCCGGCAGGCGTCCCCTCCTCGGTGCTATAGGCAAACGCACCGAGGTGATCAAACTCGAACTCCTTGAGGAAATCGAGCAGAAAGGCGAACTCATCCTCGCTCTCGCCGGGGAAGCCGGTGATGACGGTGGTGCGAAGCACCATGCCGTCGATCGCCTTGAGCCGGCGGAGCAACGCCTCCGTTCCGGGCCACCCCATGCCGCGCTTCATCCGCTTGAGCACGCTGTCGGCCGCGTGCTGGACCGGCATGTCGACGTAGAGGCGAAGCTTGTTCAAGCGCCCGAAGCACGCGACCAGCTCATCGGTGAAGTAGCGCGGATAGGTGTAGAGGAGGCGAATCCAACGAATGCCCTCGACACGATCGAGCGCCTCGAGCAAGCGATCGAGCGAGAAGCGACCATAGAGGTCGAGCCCGTACGAGGTCGTGTCCTGCGCGATGATGGTCAGCTCCTTGACGCCGAAGCCGGCCAGTCGCTCCGCCTCGGCCACCAGATCCTCGATCGAGCGGCTGCGGTGCTTTCCACGCAAGGTCGGGATGATGCAGAAGGTGCAGGTGTTGTTGCAGCCTTCGCTGATCTTGAGGTACGCGGCGTGCCGATGCTCGGAAAGCACGCGCGGCTCCCACTCGAAGTCGGCGTTGTCGAGCCCGTCGAGTCGCGCCCCGCGCTCGAGCCCGCCGGCCAAGAGCCCGCTCGCGACCTCGACCACGCGGCCCACCGCGCCGGTGCCGATGAGGTAGTCGACCTCCGGCAGCTCCTCCAAGAGGCTCGTGCCGTGCCGCTGCGCGAGGCATCCAGCGACGACCAGCTTCTGCAGCTTCCCCTTCTTCCGGAGCTTCGACATCTCGAGGATCGTGTCGATCGACTCCTGCTGCGAGGCGGTGAGGAAGGCGCAGGTGTTGACCACGATCAGCTCCGCCTCGCGGGGATCACCCACCGCGCGGAAGCCGGCTTGATGGAGTTGTCCGAGCATCGATTCCGAATCGGCCAGATTCTTCGGACACCCGAGGGTCACGACCGAGATGGTGCGGGAATCGGTGGGAGCTCGGCTCCCGGTGGGCCCCTGATCCATGGCCACTCCCCGGTCCTTCGCCGGCACCGCCTTACTTCGAGTCACAGCCTTGCTTCGAGTCACAGCCTTGCTCCGAGTCAAAGGGCGCTCACTCCTCCGGACGCTCGGCGCCGGCCTTTGGTCTCGCGCGCCGACTTGCGGACGGCGTCGCGCCCCGATGGCTCAAGGCGCTCCGACCTCGACCACCGGGATACCCGGCGGCGGGGTGAACGTGAAGAGCGATGCCTTGAGCGGGGGATTGTCCCGGGTCCGGTCCAGCCGGAAGCGGCTTCGATTGCCTGACCCATCTTCGATTTCGTACTGGAGAATCGCATTCGCCGCCTCCTTAGTCCAGAGGCGGACTCGCGCCAGACCGAGTTCCTCGCTCGGGATCAAAGTGAGGACGCGGCAGGCCCGGCCTTCAAGCGGCTCGTGCGCGACCTCCGGCTCGGGTTGGCTGTCGAGCAGAATGCGGCGGAGGAGATCTCCTCCTTGTCCTTCCGGGAGCGCGGTCTTGAGCACCTCGCCGTTCTCGGGCACGAAGGTCCAAACCGACTTGCCGTCGGAGAGCTGCAGGTGCCCTGCCGGCTCGTGATACTCGATGCGGAAGAGGTTCGGCTTCTTGAGGTAGAGCGTGCCCTTCGAGAGGGTCGGCTCGCTCATCCCGACCCAGTCCTGCGATTGAACGAACTCGGCTTGAAAGCTCTCGAGGGCGAGAAAGGGACGGGCGATCGCGGCGAGGGCGAGCTCACCGGCGGTAGGCCCAGCGGTGGGCCCAGCGGTAGGCGCTGCGCTCTTGGCGAGCGGGTCGGCGACGACCTCGTCTCGCGCGTCGCCCGCGCTCATCGCGTATGGAGCCCAGGTCGTCAGCGCGGCCATCAGGATCGCGAGCGCCGGCCAGGATCTTCGATTAGTGCTCGACTCCGGTCGCACGCAACCTCTCCTTCTTCAGCCAATCATCGAGGAAGCGGTCGTCCGCCAGCACCTCGCGCGCCTTGCTGCCGTCTTGCGCGCCGACCGCGCCGACCTGCTGCAGCAGATCCATCAAACGTCCGGCCCGCGAGTACCCGACCTTGAGCCGCCGCTGCAGGAACGAGGTCGAGGCCATCCGCTGCGTCACCACCAATCGAAGCGCGTCCTCGAAGAGCTCGTCGTCGAATCCGGCCTCTTCGCTCTCCCTCGCCAGAAGCTCCTCGCGGAAGATCTCGGGCGCGGGCGGCTGCTGCTTCAGGAAGTTGACCACCGCCTCGGTGTCGCGATCGCTGACGAAGGCGCCATGCACGCGGGTCGCCTCTGCTTTGCCGGGAGGAAGGAAGAGCATGTCGCCTCTTCCGAGGAGGCTCTCCGCGCCGTTGGCATCGAGGATGGTGCGGCTGTCGACCTTGGACGCGACCTGGAACGCGATCCGGGCGGGAAAGTTCGCCTTGATCACACCGGTGAGGACGTCGACCGAAGGGCGCTGCGTCGCGAGGATGAGGTGAATCCCGACCGCGCGCGCCATCTGCGCCAGCCGCGCGATCGGTCCTTCGACCTCGTTCGCCACCGTCATCATCAGGTCGGCGAGCTCGTCGACGATGACGACGATGTAGGGCATCGGCTCCATGCCGTCCTCAGGCTTGGCCG
>CAZZAH010000282.1:0-6052 GCA_964652115.1 uncultured bacterium
GGCATCCTCGCGGTCGCGCTATTCTTCATTGTCGGTGGGTTGATCTTGCGGACGGTGCGGCCCGCCGCGATCGCTTCGGAACGCGCGGCGCTCGAGCGGGGCTAGGCCGGCGGAGCCTTTGAGCCGAGCCGGCAATTCAGCGCGACAAAAAAAGGAAACGGCTCCCGAAGGAGCCGTTGATTAGCGCTACGGGGATTCGAACCCCGGTTAGATGGCTGAGAACCATCCGTCCTAACCCCTAGACGATAGCGCCATGATCGAGCCGCTCGGCGACCCGAGGGCGACATACTAAAACAGGCTCTCGCGCGTTCGCAAGCCCCTCGCGTGCGTTGCGTCGCGCGGGCGCCGGCTCCCTACTCCCCGTTCGGCCAGAGGGTCGCGGCCAGCGCCGCGGCCCAGAGATGCGTCCAGCGATGCGGTGATCGCGTCGTGCGGTAAGCGTCGGCCAGGGCGCGTTCGAGCTTGATCGCAAGGCCGGGCTCAACCGCGCGGTGCGGCGCGTGCCGGGCCAACTCCGGCTCGAAGAGATCGAGCGAGTGTCCCGCCTCCAACGTGGTGGCGAGGATCGGCAGGAGTCCCGTCGCCTTGCCCGACACGATCGACTCCGACCATGAGGCGGGCGGCGCGATCGCGCTCCCCTTGACGTCGACCGTGCGCTGAACCGGCGTGAGCCACCAGCCCGAGTCGGGCGCGCGCGGCGCCAACCGTCGATCGCGGATCCCCGGCAAGTACCCGGCGAGGAGTAGCCCCAGGATGCGCTGCCCCGGCGTGCCGAGCCTCACCAGCCGCGTACACGCGAGCACCCCGGTCAAAAGATGCATCCGTTCGTGCGCCTCTTCCAGACTCCAGCGATGCGTGAGCACGCGCAGCGAGTCTTGCAGGAAGAGGAGCGTCGCTCCCACACCGAGCGTCTCGCCCACGTCCTCGAGCGGGGTGCCTTCGGCCAGCAGCGTCGCGACCAAGGTGCGTCGATCCTCCGGCGAATGCTCGGCCCACTCGAGCGCGCGAGCGAGGAACGCCCCGGGGTCGCGCTCACCCAGAGCGGGCTGCCCCGGCGGACGGCGGCGCGCCAAGCGAAGGAGCTCGCGCCCTTCGACCTCGCGAAGACAGCGATCGTATTCACCCAGCGAGTGGGTGCCGCTCGCCTGCACGCGCACGACGGGACGAAGCACCACCGGCGCCCACTCCCATCCGATCCAGGAAAGGAGCGACACCGCCTCCACCACCGCGACCACCTTGTGGATGTCGCCGGTCACGCCCTCGAGTCCGGCCGAGAGCAGGAGGTCGGTCAGCGGAAGCTTGTCGAGGTCGGAGACGAGCCAGCAGAAGCGCTCATCCGCGCCGTCGGGATTGCCGGCGCGCACCTCCTCGAGGAAGGCGAAGAAGATCTCTTCCTTGGCTCCGGTCCCGGGTCCGTGATCCGGCAGCCGCGCCGGCCCGCCGAGCTGGGTCTGCACCTCGCGATTGACCTGACTCAGCGCGGCATGAATCGCCGCTCGTGACGCTTCGAGATCTTGCGGCGTTCCGCCCGCCTCGAGATCCGCCACCAACGATCGCACCGAAGGTTGAACCAGCCAGCCATGCGGGAGCGGTCCGCCCCCTTCCGCCGGAACACGGGTGGATCGGATCGAGGCAAGCGCGGCCGACTTCAGGAAGGGCTCGAGCTTCTCGCCCTTCGCGCGCCCGAGTTTCTTCGCGATCTCGCCCGGGAAGCGATCGGGCGCGGTCTCCTCGATCCAACGGACGGTCTTCTCCAGCGAGCCGAGGTCACGGCGCGATTTCGATTGGCTCGGCATGGTTTCGGTTGGCCCCTTCACGAGATCCGACACTGTCGCCGGTTCGGCCGGCGCGCCGTCGCACTCTAGAAGGCGCGGCCCAAATGCGCAAAGCCCCCGTGCGGGGGCTTCAGGATGAGCGGTCTGAGTGGTGTGACGGCCGCGACGCGGCTCGACGGGCGCGCGGCCTACTTACGCGGAGGCAGCTTCGTTAGAACAGGCTTCCTCACGGTCGGCCTTTTCGAAAAGTGGCTGGGGGACAGGGATTCGAACCCCGATAGCCAGATCCAGAGTCTGGAGTCCTACCATTGGACGATCCCCCAGCAAACTTCACAAAGGCGCAATCCTCACACAGGCGCATTCTTCACAAGGAAGGGCGCCGCGACGAGGCAATCCTCATCGTCGCGGCGCCAGTTGCGCAGTCTAGGCGATCGCTTCGCCTAGCCTCAACCGAGAATTGCTCATCGCACGAGCACGAGACGTTGCGTCGTCCGCTCGCCGGAAACGGTCCTCGCCTCGATGAAGTAGACGCCGGCGGGCAACTGCCGCTCGTCGTCGTCCTTCCCTTCGAACACGAACACGTGGCGTCCGGCCGGAGGCGCGCCTTGGAAGAGGAGCGCGCGGCTTCGTCCGGTCGCGTCGAGCAGCCGAATCGTGGTCTCGACCTGATGCGGCAGCTCGAGCTCGACTCGCGTCAAGCCGGTGGAAGGATTGGGTCTCGCCGCGAAGAGCTCGAAGTGGAGCGGTGCGGCGCCGACCACGATCGACGATTCGCTCGTGATCCACTCCGTCCCGCTCTCGTCGATCGCGCGCACGCGGTACGCGTAATAGCCGTCGCCCGGCGCGACATCGACGACGCGATAGGACTCGAGCCCCACGGTCACCTCGCTCGGCGAGTAGTCACCGACGCCGAGCCACTCGACCTCGCCTTCACCGTGACGCTCGACCAGGAAGCGCGTGAAGGCTCCCGGGAGCGACCAGTTGAGCTCGACCGACAGCCCGCTGGCGGTGAGGCTCGGCGCCTGCAGACCGACCGGAACGACCGCGTCGGCGCCCGCAACGCCGGTGTTGCCGGAGTCGTGGCGGAAGACCGGCCACGGATAGGCGGCCCTCTTGGCATCCTCGCTGCTCGACCAATCGAAGGTGACGCTCGGGAAGTCGAGCACTACCGCCTCGTTGCTCTTCTCTCCGCAGATGATGAGGTTCGGATGGGAATTGCGGTCGATGTCCCAGATCGCGAGGCCGGCGCCGATCTTGGCCTTGGTCACGATCGGGAAGCCGGGCATCTTCGCGCCGGTACCGGTGAGCCCCCAGACGAAGCCCTTGCTGTCCCCGATCACGATGTCGGCGATGCCGTCGCCGGTCAGATCGCCCAGCACCGGCGAACCGAGCTGAGCCCCGAGCGCGCCGATCGCCTTCCAGTCGGCGGTACCGCTGGAGAAGCCGGGCATTGCGTCGCCGGTAGCGGCGTTTCGCACGTAGATGCGCCCGCCCGACCAGCCGTAGACCACTTCGGGCAGGCCGTCGCCCGTGATGTCACCCACCGCCGGCGAACCATTGAGCTCGATGCTACCGACGCGGAGTGCGCTCTGGCTGCCCGGTACCGACGACGAGACGCGGCTCCACTTGAGGATCGTCTGCCGCGACGCTTGGTCGGGATCGAGGCACCAGATGCGGGACTCGGTCGTGATCAGCACCTCGAGTCGCGGCTCCGCGCCGGAGCCGTCGAGATCGACCAAGGCCGGCGACGCGTTCGACAGCTCGCGGTCGGTCTCCAGGTCACCGAAGCTGAACGGGAAGTTCGCCACGTCCGCGCCCTCCGGCGTGAGCACGAAGAGCTTCGTGGGCTTGACCGGCGGTGCGGGATCGGCGTCGGCGCCGCGCGCGACCAAGACCAACTCCGGCGTGCTCGTGCCGATCACGTCACCGATCGAGATGCTGCCGTACATGAAGTTGAAGTTGCCGTTCGGAGCATTGAGGTCCCGGATCAGTCCGCCCGACCCGGGCTTGAACGGATTGCCGTTCGCGCGGAAACCGTACACCTTGCTACCGGAAACGAGGAAGATCTCGGGCGACCCATCGCCGTCGACATCCGCGACCGTGGGCGAGGAGAGCGGCACCCCGGGAATGTCCTTCTTCCACTTCAGATTTCCGCGGTAGTCCCAGACCATCAGGGCCGATGGCGGCTGGCCGCCTTGGTAGCGGTTGTTCGCGATCAGGATGACCTCGGGATGGTTGTCCTGGGATCCGCCTACGGGATCGAGGTCAACCAGCGCGGGCTTCGACCAGACGCGGAAGCCCTCGACTTGGGGCTCGAAGAACTTCCCGCGCGTCGAAGGCGAACCGTCGCCGTCGACGTAGTCCTCGCCGTGCGCGCCCAGGACGTAGAGCACGTCACCTGGAATGCAGACCTCGTAGCCGCCGAAGCCGTTCAGGTTTTCGATCGCAGGTCCGCCGAACTTGCTGGGGTCTTCGTCAGTGGTGACCGGCCATCCGAGCAGGGCACCGGGTGAACTCGATCCCTCCCCGACCTCGCTGTAGGCACTGGTATTCCCGGACGAATCGACCGCCGCGATGCGATAGGCGTAGCCGGTGAGCGGCGGAATCCCCTCGTCCGAGTAGGCGAAGAGTCCTTCGACGAAGCCCTGCCCGATCGGCTCGAAGGTTCCGGTCGGACTCGTCGCGCGCTCCAACCGATAGCCCCACAGATCGCGGAGCTCATCGGTCGACGTGGGCTTGTCCCACTGCAAAAGGATGGCCGACTGCGTCCCCGAGGTGAAGACCGAGTCGGCGCGAGCCGGACGCACGAGGTTCAGCTTCCGGGTCACCAAGAGCCGAGCCGGCGTGGTCAGCGTGTCCTCGAGAAAGAGGGTGAAGAAGAGGTTGTTCGCGTTCGTGATGGTGAACTCGAACGGCTCGGCCGTCATCGCGTGCGCGCCGCTGACCGCCGGCGTCAACGAGGTCGACTGCCGACGGAAGTCGATGAAGGCGGGCACCCCCGCCTCGAGGCGCGCGCGCACGTGAGTGGCGTCGCCGCTCCCGCGGTTCGCGAACTCGAGGTTCCAGTGCCAATTCTCGTTGTTCTCGGGAGTGCCGTCGCCGTCGGTCTCGTCGACCGGCGTGCCCTGGATCAGCAGCAGATCGGTCCGATGCGCCCAGAGCGTGTACTCGTCGGTGGTGGTCGTGCCGTTCAAGGTGAAGTCGACCAGGAGCGGAATTCGAGTCAGATCGACGACCGGTTCGCGCCGCACCGGCGTGATGTCGGTCACCTTGATGCGGAACGCCGAGTTGAGCGTGCTGGCGCCGCCCGCGGGGACGTTCGGCCAATCGGCCGCGCCATCCTCGATCGTAACCGTGGCGTCAACCGGGTCGCTTCCCAGCCGCAGCGCCGCGGTCGCGCCCGATGCCGCCGCCCCGCCACGGTTGAAGGCGGTGACATCAAGCTCGATCGTTTCGCCCACCTCGAGCTTCCCGTCGCCGTTTCCGACCACGGTCGCGGAGCTCAGGTCACGCACCGTCATGGAGCTCAAGGCGAGGAAGGGGTTCGACACGGCGGTCACGAGGCCCGTACCCGCGAAGGGGATCCCATCCGGATGCGTGACCGTGAGCTTGTAGTTGCCCACCGCGTGCGGATGGAACGCGAGGTTCACGTTTCCGTCGACGCCGGTCAGCCCGCTGGCCACCGCGTCTCCCGACTTGTAGATCGTGACCACGGCGTTTTCGACCGGCGCACCGCCCCGCGTAACCGCGACCGGCGTGGACGGACGACCGAGCTGAATGCCGGCCGGATAGCTCGCGTCGAGCGGCTCCGGCAAGGAGCTGTAGAGGTGAAGCTCCGGATCGCCGAGGAAGATCAGGCCGTACATCATGAAGCGAAGCGTGCCGTCGGTGCTCCGGCCGAATCCGTCTCGCGTGTCCGGCTCGAAGTGCGCCGCGGTGGCGTAGAAGGCTTCTCCCGGCGTCGCCACCAGGCCGTCGCCCGGCCACTGATGGAAGAAGTACTCGCGAATCACGCGGGCCGTGACCGGAAAGTCGAGGTTGGTCGAGCCGACGTAGATCAGACCACCGCCGTTGGGCGAATTGATCCATCCTTCGGCCGCGCACTCGTAGTCGACCGCGGCCGAGTTGCAGTTGATGGTGTAGGCCATGCCGTTCACCTTGTCGCCGCTGTTCAGCGCAAGGAAGTCGGAGACCTGGAACCGATCGGGACCGACGGCCCAGCGGTCCTGATCGCCGTGGCCCATGTGGAAGACGAAGCTCACGCCGCCGTTCAGCTC
>CAZZAH010000283.1:0-6050 GCA_964652115.1 uncultured bacterium
GCGCATCATGAGCGCGGTTCAGATCGTCGCGCAGATGCGCAGTCGGTTCAGCCTGTTGACCGGCGGTGGGAGCGCGCGTCACGAAACGCTGGTCATCGCGATCGACGGCTCGTGGGAATTGCTCAAGCCGTGGGAGCGATCGGCCTGGGCGCAGTGCGCGGTGTTCGAAGGAGGCTTCACGCTCGATGCCGCGGAGGAGGTGATTGACCTCCGCCAGTGGCCGGGTGCCCCGTGGGTACTCGACGTCGTCCAGTCGTTGGTCGACAAGAGCCTCCTGCGCACATGGGTTCCGGCGAGCGGAAGCGACGGTGGCATCCTCGAACCTCGCTTCGGGATGTTCGTGAGCCTCCAGGAGTATTCGCGCATGAGGCTCCGCGAGGATCTTCCGGGCGAAGGAGCAGCGGAGCAGCGGCATGGCCGGTGGTATGCGCGCTACGGGACGCCGGAGGCGATCGCACCGCTCAGGGTCGGTGCTCCGAACAGCAGGCAACGAGTCGAGCGCGAGCTCGACAACCTCATCCTCGCGAGCCGCCGTGCGGTGGAGCGTGGAGACGCGGCGACCGCGGTGGCGGCGTTCCGGGCATCGTGGGCGATTCTCGGTCGGCGGGGACCCTTCGGCGTCGCGGTCAACCTGGGAAGAGAGATCCTGGAGCGCCTGCGCCTGGGGCAACTGGAAGCGGGCCATGTCCTCCGGACGCTCGGAATCGCAGAGTGGTACATGGGAATGGTGGAGGACTCCCGCCCCCATCAAGAAGCCGCCCTCGCCATCGCGAGGGAGCTACCCGATCCGCATCTGGAGGCGCTCGTCCTCTTGAATCTGGGCGGCATGAGTATCAGCCAAGGTCACTTCGATGAGGGATCCGTCCACCTGGAGGCGGCACTCGTGGCCGCGCGGGCCGTGGGGGATCGATACTCCGAGTGCAATGCGCTCGACTCGCTGAGCGTCACCCGTCGGGGTCAGGGACGAACGGCCGAAGCGGGCACGTACGCGGAGATGGCGATCGCGATCGCGCGCCGCGAGGGATACCGGGCGCTCGAAGGAAATCTGCTGAACAACGTCGGCATTCTCCTCCAACAGCAGGGTCACACCGAGGAGGCGCGCGCTCACTTCGAAGAAGCACTCGTGATCGTCCGCGAGGTGGGATCCCGACGCGCCGAGGGCGACGCCCTCGGTAATCTGGGTCGAATTTGCCACGGTCAGGGCCGGATGGATGACGCGCGGGCCCATGTAGAGGCGGCGCTTGCCATTTATCGAGAAACGGGCGCGCGCATGTCCGAAGGTACGGCGTTGTACAACCTGGGCCTCTTACACAAAACGCCGGAGGAGAGCGAAGCGGCGCGTGCGCAGCTCGAGGCTGCATTGGCCATTGCCCGCGAGCTGGGCAATCGGCGCCTGGAGGGCAACATCATCGAAGCCCTCGGCGGCTTGCACCAGGGGCTTGGCGAGATGGAGCTCGCCCGGGCCGATTACGAGTCGGCGTTGGCCATCCATCGGCAAATCGGAGATCGTCGATCCGAAGCCTGCGTCCTGACTCGAATGGCGAGTTTGCTCCACCGTCAAGGGCTGATCGGAGAGTCGCGCGAGGCACTCACGGCCGGTGAGCTCCTCTTCCGTCAAGTCGATGCCCCCGGGGACCTCGCGGAGCTCCTTTGCATGCGCGCCGAGCTCGAGCATGCAAGCGGAGCGATCGCCGCGGCGCTCGTCGCGATCAAGGACGCGGGGGAACTCGCCGCTCGGATCGGATCGGGGCCGGATTCCGGGTTAGGCCGGATGATCTCGAATCTCGAGCGGACGCTCGGAGTACTCCCGCCCCGCGCGCGGGACCGAAACATGGATTCGAGGACGGTGCCTTAGGGGCCGCCGACCCGAACCGGGCCGCCGAGAGCGCGGATCACGCCTGCCTTGAACAGCGTCCCCGTTTCGGTGCTGATGCCGGTTCGGGCTTTCATGATGTAGCCGGGGCTCGAGGCCGACTGCGCCTGGAAGACTGAGTTGTACGGATGCTGCTGGCTGCCGTTCTCCGTCCCGCTGTTCGCGAAGTCGACCCACACGCTGCCCGACTCGGGGCAGTCGAAGGCGTCGCCGTCGATGTCGTGCGCCATCACGGCCGAGCAGAGATCGTCGAAGTGCGGCGTGCCGTCGAAGATGTTTCCGTTGTCGTCGTCGGCGATGAACATGGAGAGACACTGATCGGGCTGGTTGGTCGGCTGCTCGAGCTTTCGACCGAAGTGCCAGATGCTGGCCGCCTCGATCAGGCCCGGTCCCGAACCCAGGGACGCCTGCAGGTTTTCCAGGGTGTTCCACATCACGCCCGCGATGATCCGGCCGTCGTGGTGTTCCTCGCCGTTTAAGTCCTCCGGATACTGAAAGCTGTTGTCCGAGTCCCGAAATCCGAATGCGCAGTTGAGCTTGACCCCGCGCGCGATGATCGACTCGCCCGTCATCAGGTTGGCCAGCACGTCCGCGTTGCCCTCGCCGAGCCCCTCGCTCCCTTGCCCCCCGATGAGGTTGTTCTGCACGCCGTGCCCGAACTCGTGATCGACCACGCTCTGGATCTCACCGGTGTTCGAGCACTGCGTGCCGTCCTCTCTGACTCCCGCGTCGAAGAAGTTGATGCTGGAGCCGTTCCAGAACGCGTTGCAGGCGTCGGCAATCCCAACGTTGGCCGTGATCCGCGCGTTCGAGAACGAGTAGCCCGGGTCGATGATCTCGAAGAAGTCATGGATGTCGCTGATCGCGTTGAAGACGTCGCGTTCGTCTTGCCGCGAGTTGGCGTCGGTCCAGCCGAACTCGAGCGGCACGCCCGGCGTCGCGGTCAAGCTGAGGACGGCATCGGACCCGCCGGTCACGCGGTTCACGTCGACGAAGGGACCGAAGAAGCTCGAGTTGGCGGCGCGGGGAGTGTTGTCGTTGTTCGGGATCGTCCAGAGGCCGTTCCCGTTGGAGCTGGCCGATCCCACGCCCGGAATGACGACGGCCTGGTACTTGAGCACCTGCCCCTGCTCGCCGTTGCACCAGGTGACGGGCTGCACATTCCCGTCGGTGATGCCGGTGTAGTTCACGTAGTGGACGTCGTTGTATCGCCAGACGATCACCCCGGTCCTGGCATCGACGAACGATTTCCAGACGCCGCTTCGCCCATCGGTCAAGACCGTCACCCGCCAAACGAGGAAGGGCTCGAAGCTTTCATCCGAGGTGGGATAAGGCAGAACGAAGAGCTTGGTCTCCTCGCCGGCCTGGGGCGACACGAGGCGCTCCCGCTGCGGCAGGTCGTCGAGCGCGATCCGCTCCGCCTCGACCTGCGAGATCGCGGGCGCGACGTCGAGGTTTTCGATCGAATAGAAGTCCGACCCCATCACGAAGAGACGACCCGACGCCATGAACGTCGCATGAACGCGGCCGCCGATGACGTCGACGCCGTCGTAGGTCTCCTGGAAGTGAACGGCATACTTGCCCGCACCGCTCCGCACCTCATCGAGCCGGAGTCGCGCGGGATCGACACCGAGCGCGGCGGCGTTCCGCTGGAATACAGTACGTGCCGCAGCCTCCGCATCGGATGGATCACCCAGGGCCGGAGCCACGTCGGCGCCCGAGCCGAGAATGATGTGCGGCGTACCCGACCGTCGATTCCAGGAGTGCACCGCCCACTCGCCGCCCAGAGCCTGACCGAACGACGCAGCCGCTTCAGTCGCGGCGGGAGATGCGGCTTGCCCGCGGTAGAGCAGGAAGTCGCGCGGGAACGGTAGCGGGATCGCGTAGGCATCCGCCTCAGGAACCGGGACCAATGCCCGGCTCGGGCCCGCCGCGAACAGGATGGCCAGGGCCGCAATCGCGAACGAACGATGACGTGCTGACATGGTCGGACTCTCCTGATGACTGCCCGAGGGCTCGATCACTGCAGGTTGACGAGGACGAGGACCATGCCACGGCCCGAAGCTAGCGAGGTCATGGCCTTCCCGAGCACCGCGCCCTGAGCGCGTTGGGAGTCGACTGCTTTCATCGCGTGTCCGGGGACGTTGGACGTGGTCAGGAAGTCCCCGGCCGAGATTGGTGCGTTCGCGGCATCGCACCAGACGTAGACCCGGCCGGACAGAGCGACGGGTGGCGCGGCCTCGTGTCCGGGCAGGTTCCCGAGCACGGCGCCGGCGGCGAATCCATTGGCCCCGCTCACGACGCCCGCGACCCTTCGGTTGTACGCGCCGCGCGCGAGGCAGAGCTGGCCGTCGTGCTCGGTGTCGATCGCGAGGACCATTCCGGGCTCGACCTGGTCGGAGGTCGGAAACTTCTCGGCCAGGTCGGCACCCGTGATCTCGACCACCGTCGCACGCGCCGTACCATTCACGTCGAGCTTGGCCTGCGGACTCAGCGTCCCGATGCCGACGAACCCATCCGTCTGAACGATGAAGTTCTTGTTCCCCCCGCCACCGATGCTCTGGAGCTTCAGCGCGGTTGCGGTGCCCGTGCCCTCCTGCCGGAACACCCACGATCGCTCGCTCGCGAACCAGAGCAGGTCGGCCTGATCGCCGGGGTGCTCGACCATGATCGCCCCGGCGTTGACGTGCAGCTTTTGCGTGGGTGTGACGGTCCCGATCCCGACCTTGCCGTCCGGCTTGGCGGAGACGCAGGCGCCGAAGGCCGTATAGAGGTGGACGTCGGCCAGGTCCGAAGTCACGTAGACGCTTTGATCGCCGCCGCTCCCGTCACCGACGTATCCCATGCGCGTGCCGTTCGCGTCGCGGAAGCTCAACCAAGCGGAGTTCGCCGCGCCGACCCCGGGGCCATCGATGCGGAGGCCTTCTTCGAATCCCTTGGTGTGAAGCTTCGCCGCCGGAGAGGTCGTGCCGATCCCGACGTAGCCGTTAGGCCCGACGAAGAGCGCGTCGGTCGGGCTTCCGTCCGAAGCATCGAGCGAGAATCCGTCCACGCCCGGGACCTTGAAGGCGTAGGGGGACGCGGTGAGCGGCTGGCGCGGGGTCAACGTAGTGAAAGAGCCGCTACCGGCCGGGCTCCGCACCGCGATCTCGAGGAAGCGCTTGTCCCCGTTGAACGCGGCGCCGAAGTCGAGCGTGGCGGTGAAGCCGCCGTTCGATACGGTCAGGTTGTTGACCGCCTGCGTCGATCCGATCTGGCTTCCGCCGGTCAGGGCACCGAAAAGCTTGAACTGGAAATCCGCGGTTCCGTTGACCGGGTTCCCTCCCAGCACGAGGCTTCCCTGATAGGTGAAGTCGGTGCCGAGCGGAGTCTGCGCGGATACGACCTCGACGAAGAACGAGCACACGATCGAAAGCCCAATCCACCAACGCCAGCGCTTCATCACACCTCTCCTTTCGTTCCCATGGATCCAAATTCAGGTCGAGCAAGTCCACGACGGCCGTTGCCGCCTGCCCTTGCTCTCGCTGGGTTGCGGTTAGTGGAGGACGACGACCTTGTGAGTGCCTCGGTCGTTGCCCGCGAAGAAGCGCACGAAGTAGATGCCTGGCGGGACACGATTGCCGTTCTGGTCGCGGCCGTCCCAGGTCCGCTGGTTCTTCCCCGCGGGCACGAGATCGCGCGCGAGCACTCGGACGAGCCTTCCTCCGGCGTCGTACATTTCGGCGCGCACGAGACGCGGCTCGGGAAGGTCGAAAGCGAGGAGCATGCTCTCGGTGACCGGATTCGGTCCCGGCGGATAGAGACGGAAGGTAAGCGGGATCGCGGTGGGCTCGACGACCTCAGGGTCAGGATCGCCGACTGCAGAGGTGCCTCCTCCGCCCCCGCCCCAGAAGCCGCCGGAAATGGTGAAGCTCCCGCCGCTCAGACGTCCCGCGTCGCTCTGCCCAGCGGTCCCCACCAGCGCGAAGGATGCGCCGGTCGACACTCCCCCTCCGCAGTCCACCGTGTAGCTCGGGATCGTGAGCTGAGCGGAAGCGGTCGAGGCCAGCGCCACCAAGGCCGCGCTCGAAAGCACGAGTACGACTTCGATCGATCGACTACGCATCGGACCTCCTCGATGACGTGGGCTCCGGCACCGGTTTCCCGGTTGCGGGCCGCGTTGACCGGAGACAGCCGC
>CAZZAH010000284.1:0-6035 GCA_964652115.1 uncultured bacterium
GCACACGACCGAGCGATTCAAGCGTGCGAACGACGCCGATCAATCCGTGCCCGCACATGCCGAGATAGCCGACGTTGTTGAAGAAGACGACGCCGCAGGTCGAGTCCGGCTCGACCGGATCGGTGAGCAGCGCGCCGACGATCGCCTCGTGCCCGCGCGGCTCGAGCACGACCGCGCGGCGCAGCGCGTCCTGATGCGCGCGCATCGCTTCACGTCGTTCGAACATCGTCGCGCCCTCGGGCATCGGCCACCCGGCGATGACGACGCGGGTCGGCTCGCCTTCGGTGTGCGAGTCGATGACCTCGATCTCGCGCGGCTCCACCTACAGCGTCTCCTTGCTCATGCGGCCGTCGATCAGGCGCCAGATGCCGAGTGGATTCTCGTCGCGGAGCTCCGGCGGAAGCATCGAATGCGGCAGGTCCTGATAGCAGATCGGTCGCGCGAAGCGAAGGATCGACGCCGTGCCGACCGAGGTCGCGCGCGCGTCGGTCGTCGCGGGATAAGGACCGCCGTGGTGCATCGCGGGCGTGACCTCGACGCCGGTCGGATAGCCGTTCCAGATCAGGCGCCCGACCCTTTGCCGCAGCAAGGCGAGAAGCGCTTCGTGCTGCGTGAGCTCTTCTTCGGTGCCGTGGATCGTCGCGGTGAGGTGGCCCGTCATCGTTCGCGCCACCTGCTCCATCTCCTCGCGATCCTGGCAGAGCACGGCGAGCGTCGCTGGGCCGAAGATCTCTTCGGTGAGAGCGGGAGAGTGGAGGAACGTCTTGGCGTCGGTCTTGAGGAGCGCGGCGCGCGCTTCGGTCTCGGCGCACTCGCCTCGCGCGGTCGCGCTCGCGACGACATCGACGCCCAAGACCGCGGCCGCGTGCGAGAGGGCGGCGTCGTATCCCGACTTGATGCCCGCGTGCAGCATGGTGCCGGCGGGCGCGGCCGCGAGCGCGCGACCGAGCTCGGACAGAAAGACACGCGAGGCTTCCCCACGAAGCAGAACCAGGAGCCCCGGGTTCGTGCAGAACTGGCCCGCGCCGAGCGTCACCGCTTGCGTCACTCCTTGCACGATCGCCGGGCCGCGCTCGGCCAATGCGCCGGGCAAGAGGAAGACGGGATTCTGCGAGCCCATCTCCGCGAATACCGGAATCGGAATGGCCCGCTTGGCCGCCGCATCGAAGAGCGCTCGTCCCGCGCGCAGCGATCCGGTGAACCCGACCGCGCGCATCGCCGGATGTCGAACGAGCTCGAGCCCAACCTCGGGTGCGGTGCCGTGAACCATCGAGAAGACACCGGGGGGCATCCCCGCGGTGTCCGCCGCGCGAAGGATCGCGCGCGCCGTGAGCTCCGACGTTCCGGGATGGGCGGGGTGCGCCTTCACCACGATGGGGCAACCGGCCGCGAGGGCCGACGCGCTGTCACCACCCGCGACGGAGAATGCGAGGGGGAAGTTCGACGCGCCGAAGACCGCGACCGGACCGAGCGGAATGAGCATGCGCCGAAGGTCGGGACGCCGTGCCGGCTGCCGCGCGGGATCGGCGCGATCGATCCGCGCGTCGACCCACGAGCCTTCATCGATCAGGTCGGCGAAGAGGCCGAGCTGATTCGTGGTGCGCGTCCGCTCGGATTGCAGGCGGAGCATCGGCAGCGCGGTCTCGGCGTACGCGCTAAGAAGGAGCTCGTCGCCGAGTGCGATCAACTCGGCCGCGATGCCGCGAAGGAAGGCGCTCCTCGCTTCATGCGCGAGAGCAGCGAAGGGTGCAGCCGCGGCCTCGGCAGCGCGCGCCGCCTCATCGATCTGCCGAGATGACGCATCGTGGAAGACCGGCGCGAGCGCTTCACCCGTCGCCGGGTTGCGCGCGGTGAAGGATCGCCCTTCGCCCGTCTCCTCGCGTCCGCCGAGGAAGAGGACCCCGTCCCTTCCGCTCACCGCTCCCTCCTCTCCGCTCGGCTGCCGAGCGAGCCGCGATCTTATTCGCCGTCTATCCGCGCCGCCAGCGGCAGAGTGGACTCCCTTCCACCCGCGCGGCTACTATTCGCGGCGCCCAGTCGAGGAATGTTGGAGGCACAAGGAGAGTCGCATGGCGAACGCCCCGGTACTGAACGACGCGCACGAATCCGATCGCCTCGCGCTACGCGAGATGATGCGGTCGCTGGCCAATGGCATCAATCAAAGGGACTGGGACTCGCTCCGTCCCTGGCTCGACAACGACGTGCAGATCACGATGATCGATCAGGTCACGGTCCACGGGCCTGAAGCGCTCTTCAACTACGTCGAGAGCAAGCTCGAGCGCTATGGCTCAATCCTCACCGGCCTCACGGTTGATCCATCGATCTCCTCGCCGGCGGTCTTTCACGGCGACGCGGCGGTGGTCTCCTTGCAGTCGGCCGATCGCTTTCACTTTCGCACCGGGCAGGAGATCCTCGTCCAGAGCACCTACTCGGCGACGATGGCGCGGAAGCCCGATGGCTGGAAGCTGGTGTCGCTCCACGCCGGCGTGAACGCGTTCCAAAACCCGATCTCCGATCAGAAGCAGAAGCTCTGGGTCGGCGGCGTGGCCGCGGCCGGCGTCGGCGGTCTGCTCCTCGGTTGGCTGCTCGGAGGAAAGGGCGAGTAGGCGATGTCCTTCGCCTTGCCGGAGCCGCCCTTCCCGCCGGGGTCGAGCGCACGCGACTATCCGATCGCGGCGCGGCGCAACTTGGTCCTCTCCGCCTTCGCGTTCGTGCTCGCGATTTGGTGCTTGGGGATCGGGTCGCGGGTCACCGGCTTCGTGGCGGTTCTTCTGGTGAGCGTGACGTTTTCCTTCCTGATGCTGCTGGTCTACTCGCTCATCCACCAAGCGCAGCATGGCGTGCTTCATCCGCGACCGCGGGTGAACGCTTTGGTCGGGACGCTGCTCTCGTTTCTCTTTCCCGCGTCCTTCACCATGATTCGAACGACGCACCAAGGACATCACCTTCGCAACCGCACCGACTACGAGATGTTCGACCTCTACTACGCTTCGGATTGGAAGCCGCTCAAGTTCGCGCAGTTCTATTCGATCCTGATCGGGCTCTTCTGGCCGATCGTTCCGCTCGGCGCCCTGGTCGCGGCGATCTCGCCCAGGATCTTCCGCCTCGGTCCCTTTCGGCGCGCGCTCTCGACCTCGTACATGCTGGGCGACGTGCGGCCGGAGCAGGCCCGCGCGATTCGACTCGAGGTGATAGGGAACGTCGTGTTCTTCGTGGTGCTCTTCGTCACGCTTCATCTTCGTTGGTCGAGCCTCGCCTGGATGTATGCCGCCTTCGCGATCAACTGGTCGACGCGGCAGTACGTGTCGCACGCCTTCACCACGCGCGATGTGACCGAAGGGGCGCTCAATCTCCGCACCAATCGACTGATGAGCTGGCTTCTCCTGCATGGCGAGTGGGACCTCAACCACCATCGTTATCCGACGGTGCCGTGGCAGCATCTGCCGCGCCTCTCGCCGAAGGGGGAGCGGCGCGGATCGTATCTGCGGCATTACCTCGCGCAGTGGGGCGGACCGCGGCCCTGCCTCGAGCCTGCGCCCGAGGAGCGCGAATCGCTGTCGTTGAGCCTGTGGAGTGAGGCGCAGAGTGCTCGCTGAGCGCTATCCGGCCGAGCGCTACGCGGCGCTCGCGGCCGAACGCGGCATCGACGCCGCGACCGAGGCGCTGCTCCAGGCGGTTCTCGCCGATCCGGAGAACGCGTCGTTCCTGGATGAGCTGGCGCAGGCCGGCGCGCGCGAGTTGCCGACCTCCCGCGGGTCAGAGCCCATCGTCTGGATCGCGCCAGCCGCGTTCTATCGCGAGTATCCGCGCTTCCAGGGAGATGGCCTCGCGGTTCGACGCGTCGCGCGAAAGCTCGGCCTGGAGGCGCGCGTGCTGCCGTCTCGGAGCACCGGCTCGGTCTCGGACAATGCGCGGCGCATCGCCGAGGCGCTCGCCTTGGTGCCCGACGGCTCCGCCATCGTCGTGTCGCTGAGCAAGGGCGGGGCCGACCTTCGACTCGCCTTCGAGCGGGAGCCGAAGCTCGCGCGAAAGACGCCGCTTTGGCTTCAGATCGGCGGACTCCTTCGGGGGACGCCGGTCGTCAACGAGCTCCAACGTGGCGGATGGTTGCAGCGTGGTCTTCTTCGCGGCTACCTCGCGCTCACGATCGCCGACCCTGCGCTCGTGACCGAGATGCAGCGTGGTCCCGACACCCTCCTCTCGCGGCCGCCGCGCGCGCCGGAGGGAGTGCGCGTGGTAAACGTGGTCGGGTTTCCGCTCTCGACGGAGCTTCGCGGCCGCGTACGAGGTCGCCACGCGCGGCTCGCGCATCTGGGGCCCAACGACGGCATGGGTGTCCTCTGTGACGCGATCGTCGAGCCGGGCGTGGTCGTTCCGATTCGCGGCGCGGACCACTACTTTCGAAGCTCGGCCGTCCCCCCGGCGGTGGAAGCGATCCTGCGTTGGTGGCTCGTGACCGGCGCGGCGCGATGGCAACGCAAGGAGGAGGGCCCATGTCTCGCGTCTTCTCCGAGCTGATTCGACCGAGCGCCGATCTCGCGCCGCTCGCTCGAGCGGCCAGCGATCCGGTGCCCTTGCCGCGCGCGTGGTACGCCATCGCCCACGCGCACGAGCTCAAGCCGGCGCGTCCGCTCACCCGCGAGCTGAACGGAATCCCGCTCGTCGTGTGGCGGGATGCCGAAGGTGTCGCGCGCGTGACGGCCGCGCACTGCGCGCATGTCGGCGCGCACCTCGGGCACGGCGACGTCGCGGGCGGGAGACTCCGGTGTCCGCTCCATCACTGGTCCTATGACGGGCAGGGCCGCTGTCGTGACGAGCATGGCGAGCCGCGCGCCGACTACCGCCAGCGCATGTGGCCCGCGACGGAGCTCGGTGGCGAGATCTACGTGCACGCCTCGCCGCAGGGCGCTGCGTTTCCGACCAGCCAAACCGGTGAGCACGGCACCCCAGGTCGGCCCGTGTTTCTGCGCGCGCCCTGGTTCGCGGTGATCGCGAATGCCTTCGACATGCGCCACCTCGAGATGGTGCATCGTCGTGCCCTCCTCGCCGCACCCGAGATCGAGCGCCAGCCCGACTGTTTCCGTCTTCGCGTCCGCACGCGCGTGACGGGCGACGGGATCTTCCATCGCTTGATCCGCGCGGCGTCGGGCAACGAGGTCGAAGCGGAGATCTCGAGCTTCGGCGGCCCGCTCCTGCATGTGCGAAGCCGCATCGGGGATCGAACGACGCGCCTGCTCTTGAGCGCGCGACCGACGCACGACGGTGTGTGGATGACGCCGGTCGTGCTCTCGCCGCGAGGCGGCGCGCGCGAGATGCTCCGGCATTGGATCGCGTGCTGGGGCTACCTCGAGTTCCTTCGCCGTGACATCGAGATCCTGGACCAGATGCGCTTCCGCCCGCGTCTGACCGGAGCGGAGGACGAGGTGCTCGGCCAGTTCCTCGACTTCGCGCGCTCGCGGCCCGCGGCCGAGATCTCGACCTGATGCATCCGAGCCCGCTGGCGCTGCGCGAGCACTGGTACATCGCGGCCCTTGCGCGAGAGCTGGGACGCCGGCCGATCGCGCGGACGATCCTGGGGAGCCCGATCGTCCTCTTTCGCCGAGAAGATGACGCGCCCGCCGCGCTCGAGGATCGCTGCGCGCACCGGAACCTCGCCCTCTCGCGGGGGCGCGTGCGCGACGGTGTGCTCGCCTGCGCGTATCACGGTTGGCGCTATGACGAGCGAGGCCGCTGCCTCGACGTTCCCGCCTTGCCGCGCGATGTCGCCTGTCCCGCGATCCACGTGCGCGCTTTTGCCGCCTGCGAAGCCGATGGATTCGTGTGGGTCTACCTCGGGGAAGGAGAGCCGGCCTCGCCGCCGCGCCGCTTCGCGCATCATCGCGAGCCCGGCTGGACCTCGTTCCTGCTGGTCAATCGCTTTGAAGCGGGGGCGCATGCCTGCCTCGAGAACTTCCTCGATTGCCCACACACCGCCTACGTTCACACGGGATGGTTTCGAAGCCGCGCCGAACGTCCGGTTCGCGCGTGCGTGCGCC
>CAZZAH010000285.1:0-6034 GCA_964652115.1 uncultured bacterium
GCGCGAGAATCGAGCCCCCCGGGCGAACGGCTCCCGATCGCCTTCACCAACTCTTGCAGCACCCTCTCTGAGAAAGCTCGCATCCGGCTGTTCGGTTCGTCCCCGTCCGTCGTTTGCCTGGACAGGAGGGGCCTGCTCACGCCTATCCCCTCTTCTCGCGGCGGCGGAGTGGTGATCGCCCCGAGCACTGGACGCGGTCGGAGAAGGAGGATGGCGATGCGTGGTTGGCAGCTGTTGGTCGCGGCCTGGTTCGTTGGAATGGCGGTGTCGCCGGTCGAGGGAGGCATGAGCGTGAGCCCCGACTGGAGCTACGACGGCGCCGGCACGAACGGCAACTTGGGGGGCTCGGTCAGCGCCGCGGGCGACGTCAACGGCGACGGCTTCAGCGACCTGCTCGTCGGCGAGCGCTTCTACGACAACGGACAGTCGGACGAAGGACGCGCGCTGGTCTTCCTCGGTTCGGCGACGGGGATGTCGTCAACGCCTAGCTGGTCGTTCGAGTCGAACTCCTCGTTCGCCGAGGCGGGCGCTTCGGTCGCGACCGCCGGCGACGTCAACGGCGACGGCTACGACGACGTGATCGTCGGCATCCCGGGATGGACCGTTGCCTCGCATCACGGACGCGCGCTCGTCTTCTTGGGCTCGCCGAGCGGATTGTCGACCACCCCGAGTTGGACCAAGGACGGAGAGACGACGAATGGAACGCTCTTCGGCAACGCGGTATCGACCGCCGGCGACGTCAACGACGATGGCTACGATGACATCCTGATCGGCGATCCGCTCTACGGTTCGGGCACCAACATCGACGGGCGCGTCTACCTCTACATGGGGACGTCGAGCGGCCCTGCCACCACCGCGATTCGCGTCATCCAGGGCGAAACCAACTCGAGCCGCATGGGCACCTGCGTCGCGACGGCGGGCGATGTCAACGGTGACGGCAAGGACGACATCCTGGTCGGCGCGGACGGATGGGACGATCCCTTCCACGTCGACGCGGGCCGCGCGTATTGCTACCTCGGGAGCGCGGCCGGCGGCATTCAGGTCAACCCGGTCTGGGTGATGGATGGGCAACAGACCTCCGAGTTCCTCGGCCAATCGCTGTCGACGGCCGGAGACGTCAACGGCGACGGCTACGCCGACATCCTCGTCGGTCGGGAACACTTCGATAACGGGGCGACCGAGCTCGGGCTCACGCAGGTCTTCTTCGGTTCGGCGAGCGGGCCGTCGACCAATGATGACTGGGCGGTTTTGGGAGCCGACTCGGGCGATCACGAGGGCGCGTCGGCCTTCGCGGCCGGCGACGTCAACGGCGATGGCTTCTCCGACATCGCGACCGGCGCGCGTAACGACGAAAACGGCGCCCAGGTCGACGAAGGCGTCGTGCGCGTCTACCTCGGCGGTCCGAACGGCCCACTCAACTTCGGTCTCCCGATGGTCACGCTCGACAGTGATCTCGCGGGCGCGGAGTTCGGCACCTCGGTCTGTTGCGCGGGCGACGTCGACGGCGATGGGTTCAGCGATCTCGCGGTCGGCGCACCGCTCGCCGATGTCGGAAGCGGCAACCAAGCGGGACGAGCCTACGTGTTCCACGGTCGTCCCGACGACCTCGCGAGCGTCACGGCCTTCACCAATGAGTCGGGTCAGGCCACCGCGTATCTCGGATCGTGCGTCCACTTCGCCGACGTGAATGGCGACGGTTATTCGGAGGTGCTGGCCGGCGCCTTCGGTTGGGACAACCCCGACTTCAGCGAGGGGAAGGCCTTCGTCTGGTATGGCCACCCCGACGGCATTTCCGGCGCGGCCGATTGGGGCGTCGAGGGCAATCAGGTTCTGGCGGCCTACGGACAGGTGATCGACTCCGCCGGCGACGTGAATGGTGACGGCTATGGCGATGTGGTCGTGACCGCTCCCTACTACGACGGCCTCGCCGCCGACGATGGGCGGGCCTACATCTACCTCGGTTCGATTGGTGGGCTCTCGACCAGCGCTTCGTGGGCCGCGTCGCCGGGACAACCCTCCGCGAACTTCGGCTATTCCGCGGCGTCGGCGGGCGACGTCAACGGCGACGGTTACGGGGACGTGATCATCGGCATGCCCGGACGCACCAACCCGCAGAGCTCAGAAGGCGCGGCCTGGCTCTTCCTCGGCTCCGCCACCGGGCTCTCCCCTGATCTCTCGAATGGCTGGGAAGGAAACCAGGCGGATGCACGCGCCGGGACCGCGGTCGCCTGCGCCGGGGACGTCAACGGCGACGGCTACGACGACATCCTCTCGGGCGCGCCGTTCTACGACAACGGCCAGACCGACGAAGGACTCGTCTTCGTCTTCTTCGGCGCGCCGAACGGCATGACCAACAGCTACTCGCAGATTCTGGAAGCGAACCAGGCGGGCGCGCGTTTCGGCTCGAGCCTCTCTTCGGCCGGCGACGTCAACGGCGACGGCTACAGCGACATCATCGTCGGCGCGCCGCGATGGACCAACGGCGACAGCCAAGAAGGAGCAGTGTTCGTCTACCTCGGCTCGGCTACCGGACTCGCCACCGTCCCGCAGCGCGTGATCGAAGGGGCCGGCATCAATCGTCACTTCGGCGAGTCGGTCTCCGCGGCCGGCGACCTCGATATCGACGGCTACTCCGACGTGGTGGTTGGCGCGTCCGGCGCGGGCACCAATAGCGAGGGCACCGCGTACCTCTATCGCGGTTCCTCCTCCGGGCTGTTGAGCTTGGCTTACTGGACTCGCACCGGTGACGGCGGCGCGAGCGGCGGCAGCTTCGGTTTCTCGGTCGCGGGCGGCGGCGATGTCGACGGCGACGGCTACAGCGATGTGATCGTCGGCGACCCCGACTGGACGAATCCTTCGACCTACGAAGGCCGCGTCTACCTCTTCAGTGGAAACCAGCACGAAACGAATCCGACCGACACGGGCCTCAACCGCGGGCTCATCTCCTACCGCACCGACTTCTCGGCGCCGATCGCGCTCGGCGGCCGGTCCGACGCGGAGGACTCCTTCCGCTTCATCATCACCGGCCGGACGCCGGCCGGTCGCGGCGATGTCCGCGCGGCGTTTCAGGCACGCTCGTTCGGCCAGAGCTGGGGCACGAACATCGAGCGGATGGGAACGTGGTCCGACACCGGGACGATTCTGGCGTCTGACGGGAGCGCCAACGCGCTCGGTGCGCTCGTCTCGGAGTTGAATCCGAACACGCGCTACCACTATCGCGTGCGGATCGAGTGCGACTCGCCCTACTTCCCGCGGACGCCTTGGTTCACGCCGCATGGGAATGCTACGACCGAGGCCGACGTGCGGACCGCGGGCGCGACCAGCGACGCACCCGACGGAGCCAACTCGGTTCTCGCCCGCCTCTCGTTCGAAGGCGCGTTCCCCAATCCGGTCGTCGACGCCACGCGCATCCGCTTCGCGCTCGGCGAAGCGGGACATGTGAAGCTCACGCTCCACGACGCGCTCGGTCGGCGGGTCGCGGTCTTGGCGGATGGCGAGTTCGCGGCCGGTGCCCAATCGATCGCGTGGGACGGACGTGGCGTGGGCGGTCGCCGGCTGATGTCAGGCGTCTACTTCGCGCGGCTCGAGGGACTCGGCGAGGTCGGCCGCGGGAGGATCGTGATCGGAAGATAGCTTCAGGTCATGCCGCTGGAGAGCTTGGGCCCTCGAAGCACGCGCTTCGAGGGCCTTCGACGATCTGGTGGCAAGGAGATCGAATCGACCGCTAGACTGAGCGCTGTTCCGCGGATGCAAGGGGGCAGCCATGAAGCGCTCGAACCATTACCGACTCAGCCTCTACGCCACCCTCGCACTCGCCGCGTTGGTGACCGGTTGTGCGCACGACAAATCGACCGACGTGCCTCAGAACCTCGACGCGGTGGAGAGCATCGACTCGTTCATCGCGCGAGCGGGCATCGATAAGACCGCGGCGGATTGGCGCGAGCATCTGCCGAGGCCGCCCCAAGTGCAGTTCGACCCTGCGCGCGAGTATCTCCTCCACATCGAGACCAACAAGGGCCTGCTCACCTATCAGCTCCTTCCGAGCGTCGCGCCGATGCACGTCTCGAGCACGATCTACCTCACACGGCTTGGGTTCTACGACGGGCTCACGTTTCATCGCGTGATCCCGCAGTTCATGGCGCAGGGGGGCGCTCCGGCAGCGAACGGTCGCGGCGGGCCGGGCTACGTCTACGAAGGCGAGTTCTCACCGTCGGTGAAGCACGATCAGCGCGGCCGGCTCTCGATGGCGAACGCCGGGCCGGGCACTGATGGGAGTCAGTTCTTCCTCACCTTCGTTCCGACCCCTTGGCTGGACGGGAAGCACACGATCTTCGGCACGCTGCTGGGAAGCGATGCCGTGCTCGATTCGCTCGAGGCGGCCGGCAGCCAGGGTGGCCAGACCAGCGAGGAGCTCCGCATCGAGCACTTCACGATCGAGGTCGACGATCGGGGACCGCGGAGAGGTTACGAGGGAGCGCGCCGCGACGCGCCTTAGCTTCCCGCCTCCATCGAACGCGAGAGCTTGACCAGCGCGCGCGAAACGAGCATCCGCGCCGCGTTGGCGGAAGGGCTCCCGATCGCGTCGGCGACCTCACGATGGCTGAGGCCGAACTCCACGCTCAGGATCACCGCCTCCTGCATCGCCTCGGGCAGCTTGCTCAAGCCGTCTTCGTAGGCGTCGATCACCTCGCGATCGATCATCTGCTCCAGGAGGGACGACTGCGCGTCGGCGTGCTCTTCATCGAGGTTCGTGTCGGGGTCGTGCACCGAGCGGCGGATCTCGTTCCGAAGCTGGTTCATCAGCGTGCGCCTGAGGTAAGCGAGGAAGGCGCCCTCACGCCTGGGCTCGAAGACATCGAGTCGCGCGAGCGCGCGAACGAGCGTCACCTGCACGAGGTCATTCGTTTCGAGCAGCCCACGCGCGTGCGCAGGCAATCTACCGTGCGCCCAGCGGCGAAGGAGCGGGAGATAGCGCGCCATCAACTCTTCGCGCGCGCTCGCGTCGCCCTCCTTCACGCGATGGATGAGGGCGGCGGTGCTGTGCAGCGGACGATCCGTCATGGCCTCCTCGGTCGAATGGGACGGCACAGGATACCCTAGCCAAGGCACTCAGAGCGAAAGCAGCTCCCGGCACGCGCGGCTCGCCGGATGCGCCACTCCCAGCCCTCGTTCCAGGATCGAGAGCGCTTCGGTCGCCGCCGACCGGGCCTCATCTCGCCGCTCCCTCGACAGCTCGATCACCGCGAGGTTGTAGAGCCCCAGCCCGACATCGGGATGGGAGGGACCCAGGCGCCGCCGTTGCACCTCGAGCGCCTGGCGAAGCACGCGCTCCGCCTCGGTGCTCTTCCGCTGCGCGTGGAGCGATGCCGCGAGATTGGCGCGCGCGTACGCCGCCTCGAGCGCGTCACGCCTTCGCTCGAAGATCGCGATCGCCCGACGATGCGTCGACTCCGCCTCCTCGTGACGGGCCAAGCCGTCGAGAATCGCCGCGTGCGCCGCCAGGTCGCGCGCCACCTCGGGATGCTCCGCGCCCAGCGCCTTCTCGCGCAGCAGGACGGAACGACGCGAGAAGACCTCCGCGCGGCGATAGCGACCCCGGGCGTGCTCAAGTCCGCCGAGGTTGTGATAGAGGCTCGCCCAGTCGGATGGAGGGAGCGATGGCTCGCGTCGCGCGTGGCGCATCGCGTGAAGGTAGGCGCGGGCGCTCTCGGAGAAGCGGGCTTGGTACTTTCGCGTCATTCCGAGCCCGTTCCAGAGGTGGCATTCGATGCGAGCGTCGCGCGGTTCGAGGCCTAGGGCGTCCTCGTACAGCAGCCCCGCGCTCTCGTACCGGCCCGCACGAAGCTCGCGAGTGGCGCGAAGCCCCTTCGCCCGCGCAAGCAGCCGCGCGATCCATCGTCCGCCCCGCCGCGCGACCTTCATCCCGTTCCCCACGCCGAACTCCCCCTTCCTCTCGGTGCCGCTGCGTCGAATTGGACGCAGCCCTGCCGCTACCCGCGAGCCTGGAGGATAGACTGAAGCGTTCGAGTGTCCC
>CAZZAH010000286.1:0-6022 GCA_964652115.1 uncultured bacterium
GACGGCATCGACTACAAGGCGGTCGTGCGCGATTACGATCTCGCGCGGCGCGTCGATCGCGGCGAGCTCGATGAGGTGGTAGTGCACGGCGCGCCCTACTTCGGCTACTACGAATCGCGGATGGCGGGCTTCGGCGGTTACTGGTGCAACTCGCCGCCGCTGCCGCGCGTCGCCTGCTCCAAGATCTTCGTCCTGATGGGCCTCAACTACGAGCGCGGCGTGGCGGAGGAGATCCACAGCTTCGGCCATCGCACAGAGTCGATCCTGGCCGAGACCTTCGGCTCGTGGGACATCACGAAGTCGCGGCACGACTGGGAGCGCTTCGCCCACAACATCGGCCAATCACCCGACGCCGCGTGCGGCGATACACACTTTCCGCCGAACGGAACGAGCGACTACGACTACGCCAATCCCAATGCGGTGACCTCGACCGCGATCGATTGGGAGATGAACTTTCCGAGCCTGACCGGCGCGACATCGCTGGTCGATCGCTCCGCTTGGGGCGGTCCCGACTACCAGCGCAACTATCTCCGCTGGTGGTACGCGCACCTGCCGCACGCGGACGGCGCCAACGACCACGACGGCCTTCATCGCTGGAACAGCTGGTGGCCTTACATCACAGACTTCAATCGATGGACGGAAAGCGGCGGCGATCAAGCGCGTGACGGGGTGGCGCCTCCCGCGGTGCTACTGGGTCAGCCGATCTGGGACCTCGACTTCACGGTCGGCGACGCGTGGGAGCCACGCGGCATCGGCGCCGGTGTCGTCTGGTATGGATCGGACGGCCATGACCTCGAGGTCTATCGGCTCAGCGGCGACACCGTGGTTCCGCTCTCGGACAATCAGGGCGACGACATCGGGCCCGACGTGAACGACGCGGGCGCGATCGTATGGCAGAGCTTCGACGGACAAGACTGGGAGATCTACTCCGCGTCGGCCAACGGAGGGGAGCCGACCCAGATCACCAACAACACGCGCGACGACTGGCACCCGAAGATCAACGCCCATGGCCGCATCGTGTGGGACGGCTTCGACGGCCAAGACTACGAGGTCTTCTCCTCCAATTTCGACGGCAGCGGGCTCGCGCAGCTCACGAACAACAGCGCGACGTCCGGCCTTCCGCGCGAGGATGTGTGGCCCGAGATCAACGCGAGTGGCCGCGTGGTGTGGTTTGGTTACGACGGCAGCGATTGGGAGATCTTCTCTGCCGACGCGACCGGCGGCCCGGTCGTGAACCTCTCGAACAACGGCTACGAGGACGAGTACCCCAAGATCAACGCCGCGGGCCGCGTCGTCTGGCAGGCGTGGCTCGACAACAACAACACGGAGGTCTGGAGCGCGAACGCGACCGGCGGCATCCCGACGCGGCTCACCAACAACGCGCTGCCCGACTGGTATCCGGAGATCAACGCGCTCGGCCGTGTCGTCTGGATGGAACGCGACGCGTCGGGCGACTGGGAGATCCGCGCCGCCAACGCCGACGGTTCGAACGCGGTCGCGATCACGGCCAACGACGCGCACGATCAGTATCCCAAGATCGACGACGCGGGGCGAATCGCGTGGCAGGGGCTCGACGGGCACGACTGGGAGATCTACGAGTTCATGAGCGGCACGGTCTATCGGGTGACCGACAACGACTCCGATGACCGCGCGCCCGATTGCCGCGTGCCCGGCACACTCTTCTGGCACGGCGAGGACACGTCCGTGACCCCGAGCCGTAGCGTGATCCGCACGCTCCCCTTCTCGACCGATGTGCCTTCGAGCGGTGGCCCCGCCAACTTCGCCATCTCCGAGATCGCGCCGAATCCATTCACCCGCGCGACGGAGATCCGTTGGACGAATCGCGCGGCCGGCTCGATCGAGCTCGACATCGTGAATGTGCAAGGTGCGCTGGTAAGGCGGCTGGTCGATGGGGAGATGGCGGCAGGCCCAAAGGTCACGCGCTGGGACGGGCTCGACGGCGCGCGGCGCAGAGTCTCGAGCGGGATCTACTTCGCGAGACTAAGGAGCGGAGGGGAAGAGGTCAGCGCGCGGATCGTGCGCTTGCGATAGTCGCGCCGCTACCACATTCCCCACTGCGTTCGCCCGCCCGGCGTCGGCTGACGGCGCCGCAGCGCTCGCCAGATCCAGACCGCGATCACGATCGGGAGGATCGGCAGAAGCAGCAGACCGAAGACGACTCCCACGATCCCGAACCCGAGCCCAAGCACGCCGAAGACGATCCCGAAGATCAGGCCCAAGAGGCCCAGAACGCCGCCGAGCACGAGCCCGAGAATACGAAACGGCAAGGCGATCACGTGCCCGATCAGACTCAGAACGAAGCCGACGATGAAGACCGGCAGGGCGATGATCGCGAACAAGAGGAATAGCAGCTCCATGATCCCCTCCTCGAAGCACGCTGCGCGCTTCCGCCGCGACTCTACGCATCGACCGAGGAGAGGTTGCCTGACGGGTTCGACCTGCTAATCTCCGAGTCCGTGAGCACCCTTCTTCAATCCTCCCGCGTCGACATCGCGACCCGGTTACTCGAGCGCTTCGGTCAGGCGGAGAGCTTTCGCGCGCTCCTGTCCGGAGACGCGCCCGGCGATCGACAGACCTGGCTGCGTGGCCTGAGCGGATCGTCGCGGTCGCTTCTGGTGGCGGCGGTGGCGCGCCAGAGCCCAGGTCGAGTGCTCCTCGCCGTCACGCCTGACGCCGCCACGGCGGAGGATCTGAAGGACGACCTCAACTTCCTTCTCGGCGCACAATCGGCGGCGGTCTTTCCCGATTGGGGCGTCGAGCCCTATGCGCTCCAGCATCCCAAGGTGCCGATCCGCGCGGCGCGCATCGAGACCTTGGTGGCGCTCGCTCGACCCGATTGGCGGGCGGCGCTACCTTCCTGCTCGCGACTTGAGGTCGTGGTGGCGACGGCGACCGCGCTCGCCACGCCGGTGCCGACGCAGGAGCGGCTGCTGCGCTCGGTCATCCGGCTCTCGATCGGCGAGTCGGTGCGGATCGAGGATCTGAGCGAGCGCCTCGTTCACTCCGGTTACGCGGGCGTTGCTCAGGTGGCGGAGTACGGCGATTTCAGCCGTCGCGGCGGGCTGCTCGACGTCTTCACCTTCGGCCGCGAGAATCCGGTGCGGATCGAGTTCGACGGCGACGACATCGCCTCGATCCGCGAGTTCGATTCGTTCTCGCAGCGTTCGGTGGCGACGCTCTCCGAGGTGGTGCTGCTGCCGCTCTGGGAGTGGGTGGTCGATCGCGAGACGACCGACTACCTCCTCGGCAATCCGCCGCCCGGCATGGATGAGGAAGCGGTCGTCGCCTTTCTCGAGTCGATCGAGTCCGACGGCACGCTCGAGGGGATCGAGTGGTGCCTCCCTTCGATGGGAATGCCGCGAGCCAAGCTGCGCGACTACCTCGCGCCCGGCGCCGCCTCGGTGCTCGACAGTCCGACCTTCCTTCGCTCGAAGCAGAGCGGATGGATGGAGGAGCTGCGCGCGACCTACGTCAGCGGCACCGCGGAGCCGCCGAGCGCGCCCGAGGGAGAGGATGCGGCGCTTTGGGCCGATGCCGCGCGAGTCGACGAGGACGGCGAAGGCGCATCCGCGCCGATCAGGCTAGAGCTTCCGCCGGCCGCACCTGACCTCCTCTTCTTCGAGGCGAGGGATTGGAGCGAGGTGGTGCCGAGCGGCCCGATCTATGAGCTCGGCAGCGGCGGCTCGGAGGCGGAGGAAGTCGAAACGGGGCGTCGAGTCGAGTTCGCGGCCCATCCGCCCGCGACCTTCGATCGGAATCTCGAGCAGACGCGAGGCTATCTCCACGAGCTCCTCGACGATCACCCCGAGATCCACGTCCTCTGTGACAGCGAGAACCACCGCGATCGCCTGGCCGAGCTGATGAAGATGGAGTCGGTGCAGTTCCACGTCGGCAATCTCGCGGCCGGGTTCCTGATGCCGCGCGAAGGCCTCGCGGTCCTGACCGATCACGAGATCTTCTCGCGCCTCCGTCGTCGCTCGACCCCGCGTCGATTCGCGCGCGGCCTCTCGATGAAGGAGCTGCTCGCGCTCACGCCGGGCGATTACGTGGTGCACGTCGAGCACGGCATCGGCCTCTATCGCGGCCTGAGCCGACTCGTGATGAGCGGGCAGGAGACCGACTGCCTGACCTTGGAGTACGCCGGCGGTGACCTTCATTACGTGCCGGTCGATCAGCTCGACAAGGTGCAGAAGTACTCGGCCGAGGAGGGCGCGCGTCCTTCGCTCTCGCGCCTCGGCGGCAAGCAGTGGGCCCAGACCAAGGCGAAGATCAAGAAGGCCATCAAGGACATGGCCGACGAGCTGATCAAGGTCTACGCCATCCGAAAGGCGAGGCCGGGTCACGCCTTCTCCTCCGACAACGAGATGCTGCTCCAGCTCGAGGCGGCCTTTCCCTACGACGAAACGCCCGACCAGACGCGCTCGATCGAGGAGGTCAAGCGGGACATGGAGCAGCCGAACCCGATGGATCGCCTCGTCTGCGGCGACGTCGGCTACGGCAAGACCGAGGTGGCGATCCGCGCCGCGATGAAGGCGGTGCAGGATACGAAGCAGGTCGCCGTTCTCGTGCCGACCACGCTGCTCGCGCACCAGCACTATCAGACCTTCAAGGAACGGCTGAAGGGCTTCCCGGTGCGCGTCGACTATCTCTCGCGCTATCGCTCGCCGCAGGAGGCGAAGAAGATCCTGGTCGAGCTGGCCGAGGGGAAGATCGACATCCTGATCGGCACCCACGCGCTGCTCGGAAACAAGATCGCCTTCCGTGATCTCGGGCTCGTGGTGGTCGATGAGGAACAGCTCTTCGGCGTCGCGGCCAAGGAGAAGCTGAAGAAGGTGCGCGACACGGTGGACGTCCTCACCATGACGGCGACGCCGATCCCGCGCACCATGCACCTCGCGATGATGGGCGGCCGCGACATGTCGACCATCTTGACCGCGCCGCGCGATCGCCGGCCGATTCAGACCGAGATCGTCGAGTTTCGCGACGAGCTGATCGCGCACACCTTGATGCGCGAGGCCGATCGCGGCGGCCAATCGTTCTTCGTGCACAACCGCGTCGAGTCGATCGACCAGATGGCGAATTACGTCTCGCGCCTGGTGCCGCACCTGCGCGTGGCGGTCGGTCACGGCCAGATGCGCGACCGCGCGCTCGAAGACGTGATGAAGCGCTTCTTGGACGGCGAGTACGACGTGCTGGTCGCGACCATGATCATCGAGTCGGGGCTCGATCTTCCGAACGTGAACACGATCCTGATCAATCGCGGCGATACCTTCGGGCTGGCGCAGCTCTATCAGCTTCGCGGGCGCGTCGGGCGCTCGGCGCGGAAGGCCTACGCCTACATCCTGGTGCCGCCGCACCAGTCGCTGACCGAGAACGCGCAGAAGCGACTGAAGGCGATGGAGGAGTTCGAGGACTTAGGCTCGGGCTATCAGCTCGCGCTCCGCGACCTCGAGATCCGCGGCGCGGGCAATCTCCTTGGCGCCGAGCAGCACGGGTTCATCGTGAACGTCGGCTTCGAGCTCTACTGCCAGCTGCTCGACGAGGCGGTGCGCGAGCTCAAGGGACAGGCCCCGGAAGAGAAGATCGAGCCGCGCATGGTGACCGATCTCGAGGCCTACCTGCCCGAGGACTACGTTCCCGACGCGCGCGAAAAGATGAACTTGTACAAGACCCTCGCCGACGCGAAGGACCTGGATCGCGTGGAAGAGCTGGCGGGGGAGATCTCGGACCGCTTTGGTCGCCACCCGGATCCGGTGAGGAATCTCCTCGGCTTGCGTCGTGTGCGGCTGCTCTCCGCCTCCCTCAAGATCGACAAGGTCACGATCACGAAGACGCTCGTCGCCTTCGAGCTCGCGCGCGAGCTCAAGAAGGCCGAGGTGCAGCGGCTGGTGCAGGGCTTGCCGTTCCCGGTCGAGTTCGCACTCGGCGCACGACACGTCATCCGCTTCAAGCCGAAGAGCGCCGAGCCGCTGTCGGGCGCGTTGATCTTGCTTCGCACGTT
>CAZZAH010000287.1:0-1548 GCA_964652115.1 uncultured bacterium
GGACGAGAAGTGCGGACGCTCATGCGCGAAAGCTTGAGCGCCGGCCCGCACGAAGCGGTTTGGGATGGGCGCGACGACCGCGGGCACTCGCTCGGCTCCGGCGTCTACTGGTGCCGTCTGCGCGCCGCGGGATACGAGTCCGCGCGACGAATGATTCGACTCCCCTAGACGCTTCGGTCCAGACACTTCGGTCCGCGCGGGTGCTCGCTCGCGCGGACCTCCTCCTCCTTCCGAGCTTGACGCTCTCCCGTCCGGAACGGGACGATGACGGCCGAAGTCGTCTCGCGGCGGACCCTGGTCGCGCGGCGAGAGCATCCTCGACTCACGGAAGGAGTGTCCGCATGCGCGCGATCGCCCTTATGTCCTCGACACTGCTGCTCTGCTCCCTCGCGACCAGCGCGTCCGCCGGCCGCATCTTCGGCGACCTCAAGGTGGAGGGAAAGACCGCGCCGGCCGGCCTCAAGCTCAGGATCTCTCTGGCGCCGGCCGCGGGCGCTCCCGATGCGAAGGTGAAGCTCTCGGCCGCCGTGGTCGACTCCGCGGTCACCGACTCGGTCGGCTCCTACCGGCTCACGGTAAAGCCGGAAGGGAAGTGCATCCTCACCGTCCTCTACGAGAAGGTGGAGTACCGGCTCGAGGTCTTCTCGTACAAGGAGGCGACGCGCTACGACCTCCTGCTCGAGAAGAAGGACGGCGTTCTGGCGCTCAAGCGGAAGTAGCGAAGATGAGCGGCGAACCAGCCAAGAAGCGCGACTCCTGGGACAAGCTCGAGATCCTGATGCACCCGGTGGGAGGTCTCCTCACCGCGGTGGCGATCGCCATGCTCGGCTTCATCACCTCGAATGCGTTGAGCCAACGGCAGGCGATCGACACCAACACGCGCCTCTACACCGAGCTGATGAGCCGGCGCGAGGAGTCGGAGAGCGCGCTCCGGAAAGACATGTGCGTGTCGATCATCAACTCCTTCGTCAATCCGAGGGACACGCAGCTCTCCGCCTCGGTGCTCAACCTGGAGATGCTCGCGTACAACTTTCACGAGTCGCTCAATCTGAAGCCGCTCTTCGCCGAGATCAGACGGCGTGTGCTGCACGAGCAAGCGTCGGCCAAGACCGCGGAAGCGCGCGCCGAGACCGAAGCCTACCTCGATCGGCTGGAGAACATGGCGCGAGAGATCGTCCGCCGGCAGATGATCGTGCTCGAGGGCGTCGGCAAGAGCTTCGACCGCACGATCGATCTGACCGAGGATCCATCCGGCACGAGCCTCGAGGCGGGTACCCTCACCTTGGACGGCGTGAGCACCACCTTCAGCATCGACATCCTCGGCGTTGATCTGGAAAACCGCGAGATTCGGATCGGCCTCAACATCGAAACGCCGAACGCGGAGTCGGGGCGCGACACCAAGGTCGCGAGCTTCAGCACCTCGTACTTCGACTTTCCGATGATCGACAACACACGCTTGGTCGGCGGCCAGCGCTGCTCGCTCGTCTTGAACAGCATGTCCGATCAGTCAGCCGACATCACCCTCGTGCTCTTCCCCGGCATCTACGC
>CAZZAH010000287.1:1648-6007 GCA_964652115.1 uncultured bacterium
GAGCTCTGCGCGCTCGAGGATCCGGACGGGGATCTGAGCCCAGGCAGCGGACCCACTGCCCTCATCGGTCACCGACACGACCAGCGCATACAGCCCGGTCGCGATGCCGCCCGTTTCCACGCGGATCGAACTGCTACCGCGTCCACCCGGCGCGATCCGCACCGTATTGGACGGGAAGGCGACGTCGCGGTAGTTCTCCTGTCCGAGCGTCACCCCGCCGAGCGATTGACCAGGACGGCCAAGACGAAGCGCCGGATCGAAGCCATCCGCCCCGGCCTCAGCCAGGCGAGCGAACTCGACGACATACTCACGCGGAAGGAGCGCGTAGCGCGTCCGGTAGTGAGCGACGCCGTCGGCCCCGGGCGTGAGGTTGTAGATCTCGAACTGGACCTCGCCCGGCGCATCGGAGACCAGCGCGCCGGATGGATTGGGCGTCCTGTGGTCGGGCATCACGAGCCTCAGGTCGCTGATCTCGAGCGAGTCGCTGCCAAAGACGCGCACGTCGACCGGCAGGGTGAAGGAACCTTGCTTCCCCTCCGACTCGACCGCGAAGTCGAAAATGTATCTGCCGGGCTTGAGCGCGGCCGAAGCCGAGACCACCGCCATCTCGGTCTCGGTGCTGGGGTGCACGATCATCGACGCGTCGAGCGGGCCGAACTCGAGGGTCGATCGGCCGGATTCGCCGCCCACCAGGCTCACCCTGTAGCTCGCCTTCGCCCACCAGTCGGGCTCGTCCGCCCATCGCGGCAGGCCGACGTAGATCGATTGTCGCGTGGCGTCACGATCGCGGAATCCGGCGGTCGAGATGAAGCACTGTTTGACGTCGCCGCCATAGCTCGCGCTTGGGATCGAGGGCAGGACGGCCGTGGTCTGCCGCAAGATTCCCGGCTGCGCGGGAATGAATCGATCGTGAAGCGTGGCGTCGACGAAGGGGATGTCGAGCTCCAGGCCGGGAAAGCTGTAGTGCCAGTTCTGGGTCGGACACTGGAACTCCAGCGACAGACTGCTCGGGAGCTTCGCGATGCGAAGCGCCAGGCCGATGTCCGTTGCAATCTCGCCCGAAGCGTTGGCGAAGCCGGCGTTGGCGAATGCGATCGAGGCGGGCGGCCCGTAGCGCACCATCACCTCGCCGCGAGGCGTTGCCCATCCGTGCGTGCCACTCTCGACGTCGCCGAATTCGAAGTCGGCCAGCGCCATCCGTCGCCAGTACTCGAGCAGGCTCTCGTTGATCGGTGTGAGCGGAGTCGGATCGAGCGCGCTCCAGTACGCGCCGATTCCCTCCGGCATGCGGGCGTCGGGCAGTCCGGCGAGGCGCGTGAGCGTAGAGTCGGGCGCGCTAAGCATCGGTAGGTAATACGCGACCCTGACCGAATCGACCATGTAGCTCAATCCGGCGCGAAAGCTCCGATCCGCTTCTTCCACATCGTTCAGGTCGACGCAGTGAATCCCATTCAGCATGTAAGCGGAAACGTCGCTGTCGTCCTCCGCCAGGATCGCCTCGGTTGCGGCGCGCCCGGCGAGACTCCTTGCGGTCTGCTCACCCGCGGCGAGGTTGCGCGAGATCGCGAGAAAGAGCGACTTCAGGAAGAGGATGTTTCGGTGCTTGGGATCGCGCGCCAGCCCTTCGTTCAGGAGGTCGATCGCCTCGCGCGCGATGCCGTCGTCGCCGTACCGGATCAGCTCGGGGAGGAGCAAGCTGCCGCAGACGACGTAGGTGTGCAAATTGTCCGGGTCGCGCGCGATCGCGCGGCGCAAGCTCTGGCGCGCATCGCCGAAACGCTTCCCCGCCATCTCGGTCTTCGCGATCTCGACGTGATAGCGCGGTTCGTCGTAGTAGCGCGGACGGACCTGCTTGAAGAGATCGAGCGCGCGCTGCCTTCCCTCGAGCGTGCCGGTGTTCCGATAGGCGATGGCAAGGAGGAGGCGCACCGAATCAGGATCGCTCGTCGACTTCAGATCCTCGAGCAGCCGGCGGACCAGAGGATGATCCTCCGGGTGCTCGCGGCCGGCCGCACTCGGCGCGAGATAGAGGGTGGCGCAGACCACGAGTAGCGCTATCCAGGCAGCCACGCCGCGCCCAGCTCGCCGCGTCATCGCCCGACCATCCGCGCAAGCCGGTCCACAGGCAGGGTCCACACACGTCGCTCGCGCGCCGGGAGGAAGCCTTCCGCGCGGTAGAGGCGAAACGCGCTTTCGTTCTCGCCGTCGACGAGCAACGTGACCGGAAGGGTCGAGCTCGACTCGATCCACGCCACACCCCAACGGAGGAGCGCGCGACCGACACCGAGGCCGCGCGTCGCCGGATCGGTGCCGAGCACCTCGATCTCCCCGCTCGCTTCGTGGAGCGCGCAGCGACAGAAGCCGACGCAGCGGCCGTCGCGCCACGCGAGCGCCAGGCCGTCCGCGCGGAAGCCTGGCGCGCGAGCCAACTCGCGGCATTCGGCGATCGAGCTCGCGACATAGCGCCAGTGCTCGCGAAAGGAGAGGTTGTAGATGTCGTTCCACGCTTCGAAGTGCGCATCGCTGCAATCGAAGATCGTGAAGCTCACACCGCCGGGCCAGACCGGGTGCACGCGATCGCCGCGCGGACGCTCCATCATCCAGAAGAACCGCTCGTGAACGAAGCCGAGCTTGTCGGCCAACGCGGCCGCCTCGTCGCATGGCTTCCAGGCACTGATCGAGACGGTGCGCACGTCGGGCACACGCGTCTGCGTTGCGGCGTAACGGATCACCTCGCGCAGGAGCGCTTCGCCGATGCCGCGGCGTCGATGCTCCGGCACCACCGCCGCCCGCAGCATCGCCCAACCGGCGTCGCGCTGCGGCAGCACGAACCCGAAGGCAAATCCGATCGGCTCGTCGCCGACGAAGGCGAGGCGGATCCCTTCCGGATGGAGGTTCTCGTCGGCCAGTTTGCTCTCGAGCGCGAGTGGACCCTGGACCTGTTCGTACTGATCGAGAATGCCGGGCCGCGCGAGGAGCGAGCGCCAGGTCTCGAAGTCGTCGGGTGTGTAGGAACGAATCGAAATTCCTGGACGCATGGTTCGACAAACTAGTGGCGCCGGTGCGCCCACGCAACTGCGCCATTCCGGCGCGGCGATCGAATCCGTATCATGCCGTGCCATGCGCTCAATCAAGCGACCAAGCCGCCATCGGATCGTTGCATGAGCGACGTCCTCGCCCGCTTTTGGGAGATCCTCCGCTTCCTGCTCCCCGCGGTGCCGGCGACCTTGCAGATCACCTTCGCCTCGTTTCTGCTCGCGCTCACCTTCGGGGTCGCGGTGGGATTGCTTCGCATCCAGAAGCAGCCGCTGCTCCGCGCGACCGGCCGGCTCTACGTCGATTGCATCCGGGGCGTGCCGCTTCTCGTGATCATCTTCTTCGTCTACTTCGGGCTCGGGCGGATTCTGCATCTGCCGCAGTTCGTCGCCGGCGTGCTCGCGATCGGGCTCTGTTACAGCGCGTACATCGGCGAGTCGGTGCGCGCCGGCATCGAGGCGATCCCGAACGGGCAGTGGGAAGCGGCGCGCTCGCTCGGCATGTCGTGGCCGCAGACGATGCGGCATGTCGTGCTGCCGCAGGCCTTCCGCATCGTCATTCCGCCGCTCATGAACGAATTCATCTCCTGCCTCAAGGACTCGTCGCTGGTGTCGGTGGTCGGCTTGCGCGAGCTGACGCGCGCGGGGCGCGACTATGCGTCAGCGCGCTTCGTCGACTTTCAGACCTGGTTCGTCGTGGGACTGCTCTATCTCGCGATGACGCTCGCGCTCACGCGGCTCTCGGGGGCGCTCGAACGGCGCATGAAGATCCCCGGGCGGGAGACGCACACATGAGCTCCGCCTTCGCGCGTCGTGATGATGATCCGATGGTTCGGGTCGAATCGCTCTCGAAGCGGTACAGCCCGCAGTTCTCGGTCGAGGGAGTTTCGTTCGAGGTGCCCGACGGCGGCGTGTCGGTCCTGATCGGTCCGTCGGGCTCGGGCAAGTCGACCATTCTTCGGATGATCAACGGGCTCGAGCGCATGGACTCGGGCCGCGTGCTCCTGGACGGCATTCCCCTCGATCACGCGGGCAAGAACCTCGATCAGGTGCGAGCCGAGTGCGGGATGGTCTTCCAGCAGTTCAACCTCTTCGCGCATCTGCGCGTGATCGACAACCTCTGCCTGGCGCCGGTGGTCGTGCGCGGCCGTTCGCGCGCCGAGGTCGAGCCCGAAGCGATCGAGCTGCTGCGCAAGGTCGGCCTCGTCGGCAAGGAGGAACGCTTCCCCGCGCAGCTTTCGGGCGGCGAGCAGCAACGCGTGGCGATCGCGCGCGCGCTCGCGATGAAGCCCAAGGTGCTCCTCTTCGACGAGCCGACCTCGGC